>JBBTKA010000227.1:0-7414 GCA_038059145.1 Pseudomonadota bacterium | reverse complement strand
TGGCACTGGAAGCTATCCTCCGCCAGCCACCCGATCTCATCATCCTCGACTACGTGATGCCCGTGCTCAATGGTCCGGACATCATAGCTGCGCTCAAGGCGGAACCTGCAACGGCCAACATTCCCGTGCTGATTCTGGCAGCGCAGTGGCGCGAGCGGGACGTCATCGAGGCTCTCGATCTCGACGTGACCGATTACATGACGAAACCGTTCTCCCCCGAAGAACTCATATTCCGCGTCGAACGAGCCTTGAAAATCCGATGAAGACACCGCGTCGCAGTGCCCTGTTTAGCCACCCATTCCTGTGGAGCGTCGCCCTTGCTGGAGTGCTGGGGCTAGGATGCGGTGCCGTCATGGCCCAGAGCCCCGATTATGACGCTCTGGTACAAACGGCCATCGGCCAGCGCAATGCCGGTGACATGCAGGCGGCGGAACAAACTTTCCGACAAGCCTGGGAAATTGCCGACAACAAGAGCGAAGCAGCCTATCTGCTGGCGCTGGTAATTGCGCTCCAGGAACGTTACGAGGAAGCCATCACCTTGCTGGATGCGGCATTAACCGACTATCCGCAGGACACCAACCTGCTGCTTGCCAAGGCCCGCGTGCGCTCCTATCAAGGCCTTCTGCAGGAGGCTGGCGATCTGGCAGAGGGGATTCTCGCGGAGCAACCGCAAAATCAGGAAGCGCGCAATCTCACTGCGCGCATCGCGCTCTATCAGCGCCGTCCTGCTTACGCCAAGACTCTGCTGGAGGAAGTTCTTGTCAGCTCACCGAACGATCTGGAGGCACTCACCGGCCTCTATGATGCTGAACTCGCGCTGGGTAACTCCGAGGAGGCAAGCGCTGTGCTGGCCCGAGCCGCCAGCGTTTCCCCCACGCACATCGACGTCCTCAGCCGACAAGGAGAAGCGGCTCAGCCCGGAATCCCCATGCATGCCTGGATTACCGGGTTTGAGCGCAGTCGTACCGATGGTCTCAGCACGCACTGGAACGATCGCTTCGTGGAGTATCGACATCGTTACAACCTGAGCACCGAGCAGTCCCTGCGCGTCAGCCACAACCACCGTTTCGGAGAACACGATACTTCCGTCGAGTCCAGTCTGTTGCTATGGCAACAAAGTTCCACGCCGCTGGAAGTGACTCTGGGGGCGACACCCGATGCAGATTTTTCGGCCACTCGCAGCGCACGCGCCGCCATCAGCACTCGACTGAGCGAGGGCAATGACCGCATCGGCAGCACCGTCATGAGCGCCAGCGTGCAAGGTGCCCGCTACCGCACCGGCAACATCGCACGGCTGGGGATTGATCTGGAACATTACCTGCGCAACACCGACGCCTGGTTCACACTGGGTGCAGGTATGGTGCGCGATGAAAACAAAACCAACATCGGCGGCTGGAGGCTGGGAGCCAATTGGCAGTCCACCGCCAACCTGCGTATCGGCGTCGGCTATAGCGAAGGGGCGGAAACCGAGAACGGAATCACCAGCGACACCAGCAGCACCAGTGGTTATATCGCCTATCGTCTCGGGGCAAGCTGGCAGCTGCAGCTGAACCTGACTCAGAGTCGGCGCGAGAATTCCTATACTCGGGATAGTGCAGCGCTCACCCTGCAGTACCGCTATTAGCAGCTGCGCGCAGATGGCTGGCTGCATGGCTGAGCTAGTGGCTGAGCTAGTGGCTGGGCTAATGAAGAGAACAGAGACATGAATCTACTGCAGTTCATCTGGTCCACGAGCCTCGTGCTGGCGCTGTCCTCTCTGATGGTCATGGTGGTGCTGGTGCTCAGGCGCATGCGGGATGAGCGGCGCGCCCGCCAGGAACAGCATGTGCGCGGAATCATCCAGAAGATTCTGTTCAACTACATGGATTCCGACTGGATGAGTGGACAGAAAGACTTGAACAACCTGATGAACATGAACCGCGCGGCGCAGCACGTGCTGCGCACATTGACCATCGATCTGTGTCACCTCATACAGGGGCAGGAACGCCAGCAACTGACTTCGCTGCTTACCCGCTCCGGATTCCGCGACGAGTGTGTGCTGGATTTGCGCAGCAAGATCGTCGAGGACCGCCGCTCCGCTGCCAGCGCGCTGCAACTGTTCAGCGACAGCACCACAGAGCAGGCCCTGCTGGCGGCGCTGGACGACGAAGATGGACGCGTCCGTCTTGCCGCTGCTGGCTCGTTGAAGATGATCAACGCCCTGCCCGATCTGCGGGTGCTGGTCCAAAAGCTGGAAGAGAAGGATGTCCTCGCCTCGCGGGACGTCAGAACCTTGTTCCGGGATTTGGCACGGCGCACCCCCCTGTCCCTCAGACAATTGGCCGCCGACGCCGACGGCGACACCCAACTGAAGATCGTGCTGGCGGACGCCATGTCCGAGGCGAGTGATTTCCGCTTGCTGGAAGACCTGTATCGCTTCGCCAACGATGACGACCTGGATGTGCGCACCACAGCGCTGCGCTCGCTGGGCACATTGCAGCATCCTGACGCCTCGGCAGTGGTGGAGCACTCGTTGAGCGACGCGCACTGGCAGGTCCGGGCGGTCGCGGCCGGTGCCGCTGGACAGATCGGCCTGGAGCATCTCGTCCCGCAACTGTCTACTCTGCTTGATGACGACAGCTGGTGGGTACGTTTTCGCAGTGCCGAGGCGCTCTCGGATCTCGGGGCGACTGGCAGACAGGCTCTTCGGGAACGCGCTGCCATCGTCAGGAGCGTCAATGACAACGCCGGAGGGCGGATGGCGGCCCTGCTGCTCGACGAACATGGGCTGCACGAACTGGTGCCCTTCGCCGACGCAGAGCAGGCAGAGACTGCCGGTCAGGTGCCGAGCCATGCTTGAGCAACTCGCTATCAGTATTGTGCAATGGCTCGACACCAGCGCCGAGTGGGTCGTGGGTCTTGTCATCGTGGTCGGCGTTACGCAGAACCTCATCTCCCTGATTCAGTTGCTGGTCGCGACACATGCCTTGCGCCGCAGAAGCGAGACCGAGAACAGCGAGACACTCTGGCAACAGCGCGCCCCCAGCGCCCCTCCCATTTCCATGATCGCCCCGGCCTACAATGAATCGGCGAGCATCGTGGAGAGCACCCGCTCCATGCTCAGCATCCGCTATCCGCATTGCGAGGTGCTGATAGTCAACGACGGCTCCAAGGACGACACGCTGCAGAAGCTGATCGACAACTTCGCGCTGCGTCCGAGCGCCAGAGACTTCGAAATCATCACGCCACACAAACCCATCCGGCAGATCTACCAGTCCCGCAAGTACCCGAACCTGATCGTCATCGACAAAGAGAACGGCGGCAAGGCGGATGCCCTCAATGCGGGGATCAACATCTGTCGCTCGCCGCTGTTCTGCTCGGTGGACGCCGACTCGATGCTGGAGGCCGATGCGCTGCTGCACGCGGTGCAGCCGTTCCTGAGCAAGCCCGACACCGTGATCGCTGTCGGTGGCACCATTCGTGTGGCCAACGGCTGCCGCGTGCGCGGGGGCAAAGTTGTCAGCGTCGGACTGCCGCGCGACCTGCTGCCGATGCTGCAGACCGTGGAGTACACCCGCGCCTTCCTGATTGCCCGGGTCGCCATGAGTGAGCTGGGCGTGCTGACAATGATCTCCGGCGCCTTTGGCGCCTTTGGCATCTTCAGCCGTCCTGCAGCGATAGCAGTGGGCGGTTACGACACCAACACCGTGGGTGAGGACTACGAACTGGTGATGCGCATGCACCGCTATCACCAGGAACAACGCATTCCCTACGAAATTGTCACCGTCGCCGAGCCGGTGTGCTGGACCGAAGCGCCCAATACGCTGCGGGTGCTGTCGCGGCAACGCAAACGCTGGCAACGCGGGTCGCTGGAGACTTTCTTTCGCCATCTCCGCATGCTCGGCAATCCACGGTATGGCCGGATCGGCATGATCGGCATGCCGTTCTCCCTGCTGGTGGATGTACTCGGACCGCCCGTGGAAGTGCTCGGCTACCTGCTGGTGCCAGTGTTGTGGATTTCCGGCCTGCTGAATCCGAATTTCGCACTGGCCTTCCTCGCGCTCACTTTCGTATTCGGCGTCTTCATCAGTGCGGGCTCGCTGGCGCTGGAAGAGGTCTCTTTGCATCGCATTCCCAAGGCCAGGGACTTGCTGCGTCTCATATTCGGCATCTTCATCGAGAACTTCGGTTACCGGCAGCTGAACAATATCTGGCGCATCCAGGGCTGGTGGGAATTCCTGCGCAAGAAGAAGAGCTGGGGTGAGATGACACGCACCGGCTTCCAGTCCTCGCGCTGATTTTTGACCGGAACTTCATGAACATGCACAAATCTTCCTTCGCACCCGCGACCAAGAGCCTCGTCCTGCTCGGCGGTGGCCACAGCCATCTCTCCGTGTTGATGGCGCTGGCAAAAAAACCCGTGCCAGGACTCGAGGTGACGCTGGTCACCCGCGACGTCGAGACGCCCTACTCCGGCGCCCTGCCTGCTTATCTCATGGGAACCTGCAGCGAAGAGGATCTCTTCATCGATCTGCGGCCACTGGCACAGATGGCAGGCGTGCGATTGATTCAGTGCAGCGTCGAACGCATCGAACTGGACCCACGACAGTTGCACTGCACGGGTCGTCCTGCACTGGGCTTCGACATGCTGTCGATCAACATTGGCTCGCGCCCGGCAACGGGCACACTGCCAGGCGCCACCGAATTTGCCGTTGCGGTAAAACCCATTCCAGAATTTCTACAGCAGTGGGAGCGCATTCAGCAGAAGGCTCTGGCGGCAGTGAAAGAGGGGCGCCACTACACGCTCGCGGTTGTTGGCGGCGGCCCGGCGAGTGTGGAGCTGGCGTGCGCGATGCAGACGCGTCTGTTGAGCAACGCGCGAGCTGCCGCAGCGACGTCTGCAGGAAAGCCGCTTGATGCTGCCACACTGATCCACGTCGTGCTGCTCTCCAGTAGCGACTCTCTGGTGACGGGCCACAATGCCGCCACGCAGGCACGGGCCATGCAGACTCTGCGCGGCAAAGGCATCAAGGTGCACCTGCAGCGCAGCGTCAAGAGTATCGAGCGCGACACGCTGATCTGGGAGGCTACCGGCGGCGCCGCGCAGACCAATACCGAGACTTCCGGGCGCCAGCATGCTGACAGCATCGTCATTGCCACTGGCGCCACTGCGCCAGCATGGCTGCAGCAGACAGGACTTGCGCTCGACGACAGAGGTTTCATCCGCGTCGGCCAGACCCTCCAGTCGATCAGTCATCCGGAGGTTTTCGCGGCGGGAGACATCGCCAGTATCGACGGGTTCCCGCGCCCACGCTCCGGTGTCTACGCGGTACGCCAGGGCATGCCGCTCGCTGACAACCTGTGCCGCTTCGCGCTAGGCAAGACGCTGCGCAAATACACACCGCAGCAAGATGCCCTCGCATTGCTCAATACCGGTGATGGTGCCGCTATCGCCACCCGGGGACAGTGGTCCTGGCAGGGGCGCTGGGTTGGCGTGTGGAAGGACTGGATTGATCGGCGCTTTGTGGCGAAGTATCGGGATTTGCCTTTACCGGTGGAGGAGCAGGCTGGACTGCGCAGACAACTCAAAAAAGGCATCGCCAGCGAGGCTGGCTCCCACGGGGGGGTGCGTTGTGCCGGGTGCGGGGGCAAGGTCGGGAGTGAAATGCTGGAAGGAGTACTGCGGCACGTGCATCCCTGCACCCATGCCGATGTCATCTCGACACACCTGAACACCGAGGACTGCGCGATGATCCGCATCGACGCGAGCCGAGTGCTCCTGCAGACGGTCGATCACTTCCGCGCCTTCATCAACGACCCCTACCTTTTCGCGCGCATCGCCACTGTCCACTGCTTGAGTGACATTCACGCCATGGGCGCCACGGCGCACTCGGCGCTGGCCATCGTCAGCATTCCCCATGCAGCACCGCATCTCATGCAGGCACGCCTGCTGGAGATCATGACAGGCTGCACCGAGGTGCTGAACGCCCACGACACGGCGCTGATTGGTGGCCACACCAGCGAGGCAAAGGAGCTTAGCTTAGGCCTCAGCGTCAACGGCTTCGCACCCGCGGACCAGCTGCTGCGCAAGACCGGCATGCGCGAGGGCGATGTGCTGATTCTCTGCAAACCCTTGGGCACCGGCACGCTTTTCGCCGCCGACATGCGCTGGCAGGCGCGGCAGCGCTGGATCAGCAATGCGCTTGGGCACATGCAGCAGTCGAATCAAGAGGCAGCGCTGGCACTGGTCCGGCATGGCGCCAGCGCCTGCACGGACATCACCGGCTTTGGCCTGCTCGGGCATCTGCGGGAAATGATTGAGCCGGAGGGCGCGCGCGTGTCGCTGTCGTTATCGGCCTTGCCAGCACTGGATGGGGCACTGACTTGCATCGAGCGCGGACTCCTGAGCTCACTGCACCCCGATAACGCATTGCATGGTAATTTGCTGATCGACACTTCCCGCTTCGCTACCTCAGCGCGGCTACAGTTGCTCTACGATCCACAGACAGCCGGAGGACTGCTCGCCAGCGTCCCGGCTGCGGGTGCCGAGGCCTGCCTGACCGAACTGCGCAACGCCGGTTATAGCGCTGCCGCGTCGATTGGCACGGTGCTGGCCGCCAGTTCTTCCACCGCTGCCGTGCAGCTGGTGGACTGAGTTCGGTGGCGTCTGGATGTTGCCAGGACCGTCGGGTATAGTCGCGCACGTTGTCCTACAGACAGAAACGGGGCTAGAGAAGAGAGAGTTATGGAATCAATGCACACGCTCAACAGAACATCACGGGGGCTGGCAGTCGCACTCGGGATGATGCTTGCCGGTTTGGGCGGTGCTGAAAGCGCCCTTGCACAAAGCTCAAGCTCCACAGTCGCAGACAGCATCAGCCGCTATGGCAATCTCGATGTCGAGCGCAGCAGTGGCGTGATCGACCCCGAGCTGGGGCAAAAGCACTACAGGCGCGGCAACACCTACAACAATCTGCAGCGCTTCGACGAGGCGATTGCCGAGTACCAGCTTGCCATTACGGCAGATCCCACCTTTGCCGACTCCTACCGCCAGCTGGCCAACATCTTCTATTTTCAGGAGCGGTTCGACGACGCCATTCCCATGCTGGCGCGCTTCATCGATCATCAGAGGGAGGTAACGGCAGGACTGATCGCGTCGCTGAACACGCTGGGGCAGTTGCTGCGGGATGCTCAGCGCTTCGACGAGGCCATCGAAATCGACCTGCGTGCCATCGACAACGACGCGGAGAACACCTCGCAGATTTACGTCATGGGTAACACCTACGCCAACGCGGGTCGCATAGCCGAAGCTATCCGCATCTACGAAAAGGCGATTACCGTTCTGCCCAACGATGCCTTCATGCACAGAACGCTGGGCAGGCTGCTGGAGCAGGAGCAGCGTCTCGAAGAAGCCCTCGCCCAATACAGCGCGGCG
>JBBTKA010000226.1:4779-10068 GCA_038059145.1 Pseudomonadota bacterium | reverse complement strand
GTAGGGATGGGTCGGGTGATCGAAAACATCGTAGACACTTCCTTTCTCCGCCACCTTGCCCGCGTACATCACCACTACCGACGAACAGGTCTCGGCAATCACGCCCAGATCATGGGTAATCAGCATCACCGCCATACCCATGTCGTTCTGCAGCTCCTTGATCAGTTCGAGGATCTGCGCCTGAATGGTGACGTCGAGTGCAGTCGTGGGTTCGTCGGCAATCAGCAGGCTCGGCTGACACGCCAGCGCCATCGCGATCACCACGCGCTGCCGCATACCGCCGGAGAGCTGGTGCGGATACTCGGTCATGCGGATGTCGGGTGCGGGAATGCCGACCTTGTCGAGCATGGCCACCGCTTCGCGCAGCGCCTGCTCCTTGGAGATGGGTTTGTGGAGCAACAGCACTTCGGTGAGCTGGCGGCCGATGGTGTGCACGGGGTTGAGTGCGGTCATCGGTTCCTGGAAGACCATGCCGATGCGGGCGCCGCGGATTTTTTGCATCTCCGTCAGCGGCAGCGTGACGAGATCCCTCCCCTGAAACAGGATGGAACCACCCGCGATCTGCCCCATCGGCTGCGGCAACAGACGCATGATCGACTGTGCGGTCACACTCTTGCCGCAGCCCGATTCGCCGACCACGCCAAGCGTCTCACCGGCGGCGATCGTGAAACTGACATCATCCACCGCGCGCACGCGACCTTCATCAGTATCAAATTCAGTGATCAGGTGACTGACCGTCAGCAAGGGTTCCGACATCAATGGTTCCAAATTCAATGCTACCAACTACAACGCTACGAACTTCAACGCTACCAACTTCAATAGTGCAAGCTCGGGCCTACAACTCTTCTTTGTACTGATCGTAAACGTTGATCTGTGGCTCGAAGGCCTGCCCGGAGCGGCGCGCCGCCAGCGTCTCTTCCTTCACGGCCGGATCGAACCAGTGCACAAACAATTCGCCAGCGGAATCGGAGTGCTTGTGGTTGAAATTCTCAGGGAATTTCACCCAGCGCCAATGTCCGATGCGATAGAACGATTGCACAAATCCCGGCACGAAGGAGGCGTGGTCGTGATGCATCTGAATCATCTGATGTGCCAGCTGCACCATTTCATTCTTGTCGGAGGCGGCCGTGTAGCGGTCAACCAGTTTGTCGAATTCGAAATCGGCAAAGCTCTCCAGATTATTGGTCTGCACCTTGATCTGCCGCGCAGGATTCACACTGCCATCGTCGAGGAAGGCGTCGTCGTAGGCGTTGTCGGAATGGTAGGACTCCCAGAAACGCGGATACATCTCGAGGAACACGCCAAAGGCCGTGAATTGAATCTCGTGCTGCTTCTCCTGCACCTTCTTGAACGCCGCCGTCCCATCCAGCACTTCGATACGGAAGTCGAGGCCGGCCTTGGCGGCTTCCTCTTTGAGAATGGTCAGCACTGGTGCGAGGGATTCATAACCGCTCGTCACGGTGAATGACAGACGCTGTCCCTCGGCGTTCATGAGAATGCCGTCCGGGCCGCGCTGGGTGAAACCGGCGGCAGCAAAGTGTTCCTGCGCCTTGTCGATGTCGAAGGGCCGCGCATGCACGGCGGAATTCGAGAACTCACCAAAACCGTCGAAGGCCGTGTTCATGCGCTGATACTCGCCACGGAAATACTTCTCGATCACCAGATCCCAGTTGGTCGCATAGTTGATGCCCAGCCGTACATCGAGGTTGTTCAGCAACGGACGATCCGTGTTGATCCACAAACCGTAGTTGGGGCGAGGGCGCTGATTGTAGAAAACCGACTTGTGGATATAGCCGTTCTGCACGTCCGGATCGGTGTCCGGCAGCTTCTCGTACCAGTACTCGGCTAGATTCAGGCCGAACATGTCCAGGTCGCCCACCTTGAATGCTTCAAACATCTTGGCGGTATCGCGAATCACCGAAATGTAGACCTGATCGGCGTTGTAGCGGTTGCGCCAGAACTTCTTGTCCTTGGCCCACCAGTTTTCAACACGCGTCAGAGTCACGGAGCGGCCTTTGACGATGTCTTCATCCTTGATGTAGTAAGCGCCTGTTGTCGGCACGAAGCTCCACTGATAACGGTCCACGAAATCCGGACCGAACTCGGCATAGAAATGTTCCGGCACCGGCGTGTGCTCCAGCGCGTGAGTCAGCATGTCCGGCTTTGCCTCGGGCATGGTCAGGGAAATGGTGTAGTCATCGTACTTGCTGATATTGGTGTACTGCGTGCCGTACCAGTTGTTGTACCAAGGCGCGACGATGTGCTCGGAGCGGTTGAAGAAGAACAGGAAGAAGTAATCATCGGCCGTCACCGGCTCGCCGTCCGACCAGCGCGCATCCGGATCGAGCTTGATGTAGACGGTTTTGGTAGCCTGAGACACGGCCCATGACGTGGCCAGCCCCGGATAATAATCGAACTCGTCCGGGTGGCGGTGTGCCAGCATCACGGCGACATTATCCAGAATCCAGTTGCGGAAAGAGCCGTTGGAATCCGGGCCGACATGGCGCAGCGTGCGGGGATAATCCTGCATCGCCTCGTACTGAATGCCGCCCTTCTTTGCCTCGGGTGAACCGATGTCCGGCAATTCAGCCCCGTCCTCCCAGACCAGATCCGTGGGGATATCCGCTGGCGTCTTGAACGAGAAGAAGTCCGGGTTGGCCGCATAGTACGCCTGAGCCTGCTCGGACCCTGAAGGCCCGGTGGCGGGCGCCACCGCTGCGCTCTCCGGTTCGGACTCGCCTCCGCAGGCGCTCAGCAGCGCCGCGCCCAGGGCCAGCACCATCAGCTTGAAGCCAGAAAATTTAGTCATGTGGATGCTCTCCAGGTTCAGATCGATCATTTGTATACGGTAAATTTTTTCGGGTCAAAGGATTCTCTGACAGCCTCGCCGATGAACGTCACCAGCGTCAGAATCACCACCAGCGTGCCAAACGCCGACATGACGATCCACGGCGCGGTTCGCAGGTTCTCGGTGCCCTGCTTCAACAGCTCCCCCAGACTCGGCGTGGGCGGCGGCAACCCGAAGCCCAGAAAATCCAGTGCCGTGACGGCGGTGATCGCCGACACGATGGTAAAGGGCATGAACGTCACCATGGTCGCCAGCGTATTGGGCAACACATGATGGAAAATGATCCGGGCATCCGAGGCCCCAATGATGCGGGCGGCGGACACATAATCCCGCGCTTTCTGTTTATAGGTTTCCGTGCGCATGTAATAGGTCATCGACGTCCAGGAGAACAGCACCATCACCGCCAGTAGAATGGCGATGCGCGTCGAGATCGAAAAGGTCGCCGGAATCACCGAGAAGATAATGATGACCATGTAAAGGAACGGAATATTGCTCCAGATCTCGATGACGCGCTGAAACAGCAGATCGAACCAGCCTCCGAGATAGCCCATGGCCGACCCGACACTGATGCCGATGGCGTACACCGCCGCGAGGAAGCCCAGCGAGAAGAACAGTGCGATACGGGTGCCATAGAAGAGTCGGGCGAGAATGTCGCGGCTGGTAGTGTCGGTGCCGAGATAGTGCTTCTGTTCAAGCGAGGGGGGGTCGGCCTTGAAGATGCCGGTCACCGTATGGTTTTCGTTGGGACTGTAGGGCACCAGAGGCAGCAGCACCCAGTTGTCGCCGCCCTCCTGTTCGAAGCGCGCCTGCAGATCACGATAGTTGGTCTCGTAGCTGTATTGAAACCCAAAGTCCGTCCCCGGATGGAAGTCCGTATAAGTCGGGAAGTAAAGTTCGCCCTCGTAACTCACCACCAGCGCGCGATTGTTGATGAGCAACTCGCCCAGCAGGCTGACCACCACAATTGCCATCAGAATGACAAAGCTGTAGTAGCCACGTTTGATCTCGCGGAAGCGGCGCAGCTTCTTCAGGGTCTGTGGATTCAGTCGCAGGCGCATGTCAGTTCACGTCGCTCCTGATCACTGGAAACGGATGCGCGGATCGACCAGCGCAACCAGAATGTCGGAAAGAATGTTGCCGATTAGCAACAGCAGACTCGCGAGCAGCACAACTCCCATAACCACCGGATAGTCGCGGTCGAGGATCGCCGTCAGGCCCAGCAGACCGAAGCCGTCGATATCGAAAATGGTTTCGATCAGGAAAGAGCCGGATACCAGCAACGTAATGTTCTGCCCGAACGTCGTCGCGATGGGAATCATCGAGTTGCGCATCGCATGGCCGGTGACCGACTTGCGGAAGGACACGCCCTTGGCCACAGCGGTACGAATGTAGTCGGCAGCGAGGTTATCCATCAGATGATTCTTCAACAACAGCGTCACCAGCGCGAAACTGCCTACCAGATAACACAGCAGCGGCAGCACCGAGTGATGCACCAGATCGGTGAACTGCCCCCAGGGCCCTTTCGAGGCAAACTGCAGGCTGTAGAAACCGCCCATCGGAAACCACTCGAGTTTTACCGAGAAATACAGGAGCAGAAGGGAGCCCAACGCATAGCCGGGTATCGCGTATCCCACGAAGATGAGAATAGAAGAAATGTTGTCGACGATGGTGCGATGCTTGATGGCCTTGAGCACCCCCAGGGGGATACAGACAAGGTAGGTGATCACCAGTGTGACCAGTCCGTAGTAAAGCGACACCGGGAACCTCTGCTGGATGACATCCCACACCGGTTCGTTGTAGCGGTATGATGACCCCAGATCGCCGGTCGCTACTTTGCCGAGCCAATCGGCATAGCTGACCAGAATGGGCTTGTCGAAGCCGTAATATTCGCGCAGCCGATCTAGCTGATCCTGCGAGAGTGCCATGTTCTGCCCGGAAGAACGCGACGTGCTGCCACCGGCGCCGATGCTCAGCTGCTGAGCCTCCATCATCGCTCTTTCCAGAGGCCCACCGGGAACCAGACGGGTGATGATGAACACAATGATGGTCACACCGATCAACGTCGGTGGAATCAACAGCAAACGGCGGAGGAAATAATCACGCATTCGGTTCTTCTTGGTGTTCTTACTGAAGTTCTAACTGAGGTTCTTACGGGTATTTCAAAGCAGCGGTGAGCATACCCGGTTTTTTCAAGAGAGCGAAGACTAATCCTTTTTCTTCCCGGCGGCCTGTCATTACCTTGTCACACCGCTTGTGCAGAATGCCGTCATGTCAGTCAGACGGCAACTTGATCCTCTCCGGTCAGACGCGCCAGATTCGGCATAGAGCTCCAACACTCTGAACTTTTTACGGCAGCCCTGGTGGCTGCCGTTTTTTTTGCTGCCGCTTTTGTGGGAGCGGGCCGTGCCCGCGATTGATTCTGTGCTAACGTCAATCGCGGG
>JBBTKA010000226.1:277-4769 GCA_038059145.1 Pseudomonadota bacterium | reverse complement strand
CACGTCAGTAGAGATGGCAGGCGACCAGGCGTCCGTCGGGCATCGGCTGCAGCTGCGGCGTCTTGTGTCGGCAAACCTCCATCGCCTTGGGGCAGCGGCTGGCGAAGCGGCACCCTTCCGGCACATTCACCGGCGAGGGGATCTCCCCGGTGATGGCAGTAGAAGGGCGCGAGCGTTCACTGTCGGGGTCCGGCTCGGGGTTGGAGGCGATGAGCACCTGCGTGTAGGGGTGCAGCGGATGAAAGTAGACATCGTTGACCGGTCCGATCTCCACCAGCGACCCGAGGTACATCACCGCCATGCGGTCGCTGACGTAGCGCACCATGGACAGATCGTGAGCGATGAACAGCAAGGTCAGACCCATGGTCTGCTTAAGTTCGTTGAGCAGGTTCACGACCTGCGCCTGTACCGAGACATCCAGCGCCGAGATCGGCTCGTCACATACCACAAACTCCGGCTCCAGAATCAGCGCACGGGCGATGCCGATGCGCTGCCGTTGTCCGCCCGAGAATTCATGTGGATAGCGAGAGAGATGATCGGCGTGCAGGCCGACGCGCTCCAGCCATTCGGCAGCCTTGTCGCGCGCCGCGCTGGCTGAGGCCAGACGATGCAGCAGCAAGCCCTCGGCGATGATCTCGCCGACGGTCATGCGCGGATTCAGCGAGGAGTACGGGTCCTGAAAAATCATCTGCATCTTGCGGGAGAAGCGCTGAAAATCTTTCGCCGTGTAGCGCGCGGGCAGCGTCTCACCCCGGTAGCTCACGGAGCCCGAGGTCTTGTCGTGCAGCCCCAGCAGGGTCTTGCCCAGCGTGGACTTGCCGGAACCACTCTCGCCCACCAGGCCGACAATTTCGCGCTCGGCAATCGCGAAGCTCACCTTGTCCACCGCATGTACGCGCTTGCCGTGGCCCATCTCGAAATAGCGCGTCAGTTTGTCGATGCGGATCAGAGCAGCCGCTCGTGAATCAGTCATGGCCGCCTCCGTAATAGAGGCCAGGGACACTGTGCGGCGCCTGCGCGTGATGCAGCCAGCAGCGCGCGTAATGGGCATCGGCCACTGGGATGGGCGTCGGGGGCTGCGTCGCACACACGCTCATGGCATGCGGGCAGCGCGGGCAGTAGCCACAGCCGACAGGCGGCGCGAACAAGTCCGGCGGGCTGCCCTCGATCGGCATCAACTTCTGCACGGCATCACGCTGGTTGGTCGGCATCGCCTGCTTGAGGCCGAGTGTGTAGGGATGGGACGAGCGATAGAACACATCGTCCACACTACCGGACTCGACGACTTTGCCCGCATACATCACCGCCACGGCATCGGCCATGCGTGCCACGACGCCCAGATCGTGCGTGATGAGGATGATCGCCATGCCGGTCTCGGCCTGCAGGTCTTTCAGCAGATCGAGAATCTGCGCCTGAATGGTCACATCAAGTGCGGTCGTCGGCTCATCGGCGATCAGAAGAGTCGGCTTGCAGGAGATCGCCATCGCGATCATCGCGCGCTGCAACATGCCGCCGGAAAACTCGAAGGGATATTGCGCGGCGCGACGAGCCGCCTCGGGAATTCGCACCAACTCCAGCAACTCGATGGCGCGAGCCATGGCCTGCCGATGGCTGTAACCCCGATGTACCTGCAGTGGCTCGGCGATCTGATCCCCGATGGTCATCGTGGGATTGAGCGAGGACATCGGGTCCTGGAAGATCATGCCAATCTCGGCGCCCCGCACTTCCCTCCCCTCTATCGTCTTGCGACCCAGAATGTCGATGCCCCGCAGTTTGGCCGAGCCACCCATGATGCGTCCCGGCGGCATCGGGATCAGCCCCATCAGCGCCTGCACCGTCACCGATTTGCCACAGCCGGACTCGCCGACGATGGCCAGAGTGCGCCCCGCCTCCACGTTGAAATCGACGCCGCGCACCGCCTTCACGGTGCCGCCATAGGTGTCGAACTCCACCTGCAGATTACTGACTTCGAGGAGTGGCGGGTTCATTCAGCTGACCTCATTCAAAGCTCCTCATGCGTGCATCGAGCGCGTCGCGCAGGCCGTCCCCGAGCAGGTTGAACGCCAGCACCGTGATGCTGATGAACAGCGCCGGAAAGATCAGCTCGTGCGGATGCGTGAGCATGGTCGCCAACCCCTCGTTGCTCATACTGCCCCACGACGCGGTGGGTGGCGCGACACCCATGCCGATGAATGACAGGAAAGCCTCGGTAAAGATGGCACTTGGCACGGCAAAGGTCAGCGTCACCAGAATCACGCCCATGGTATTGGGGATCATGTGGCGCCATACCAGATAACTGCTCTTTGCTCCCAGCAGGCGCGAGGCGCTGATATAAGCCTCCTGGCGGATCTGCAGGATCTGCCCGCGCACCAGGCGCGCCGTCGAGGGCCAGGAGAGCACGACCAAGGCAACCAGCAGCGGCACGATGCCACTCTCACCAGGACCAATGCCGAACACCACCTGGAACAGAATCATGAACAGCAGAAACGGCAGCGCCACGACGAAATCGGCGAGGCGCATCATCAGTTGATCCACACGCCCGCCGAGGAACCCAGCCGTCGCCCCGTATGTCACGCCCAGCAACACAAACAGGAACGGCGCGACGATACCGATAAACAGCGAGACGCGCGCACCTGCCATCAACCGAGCCAGCATGTCGCGCCCCAGATAGTCGGTGCCCAGGGGGTGCAGCGCCAGGAACACCTCATCGCCCACCGCCAGCGTTTCCTCAGCGGCAACCAGAT
Source organism: Pseudomonadota bacterium (assembly GCA_038059145.1). Lineage (GTDB taxonomy): Bacteria > Pseudomonadota > Gammaproteobacteria > Pseudomonadales > Pseudohongiellaceae > UBA5078. Next base: position 2,025 of record JBBTKA010000226.1, on the reverse strand, counting down.
TGCGCTCCCGCACTTCATCGACGGTGATCACGCGGTGCACAGGCACTTCCAGCGTCTGATAATCGTCGGTCAGGGCACCCTGATCGTTCAACGTCACCAGAGAGTAGAAGTAAGTGTCGGGGCGCAAATCGAGCCGGTCCTCGTAATAGCCAGCCTGCGGATTCGGAAACTCGGCGATTGGCAGACCGAAGGCACGCGCATCATCCACCGGGAAAATATTGCGATAGAGCCGGTAGCCGCCAGCCCCCGGCACTGCATCCCAGAGCAGACGCACGGCCTGTGAATTGGCTTCCGCGCCCAACCGCAAGCCTGTACCACTCTCGAAACCGGCCTGTGCCTGACCTCCCCGGAATTCATAAGGTGCCACGACAGTCGCGCTGCGCTCGGCGCCGGGCGCCTGACTGATCTGGTCGATATCCTGACGCGCCGGATCAATCTGCCACAGCCACGGACCGAGCATGGCAAATGCCAGCAGGCCGACGATCAGCCACAGGGAGACGATGGCGCGCCGATTCTTCTTCAAGCGCACCCAGGCATCCTGCCAATACGACTGCGATGGCCGGCTGATAGCCTGCACATCCGCGCGCTGCGTGATAGGAGCAAAATCTGCTGGATTCAAAACCGGCGCGTCGGATACAGGAGACTGGGATACAGGGGACAGAGAGACGGGCGTTGTCATTGCAGCCTCACCCGGGGATCAATCCAGCCGTAGAGCAGGTCCACCACGATCACCATGAACACGAGAAAGGCGCCATAGAAAACCGTGGTGCCCATGATCACGGTGTAGTCCAGTTGCTGCACCGCCTGCACGAAGTAGCGCCCCAGCCCGGGAATCGCGAACACCAGCTCCACCACGAAGCCTCCGGTAGTGATCGCCGCAATGGCCGGACCGAGCACCGTGATGACGGGGAGGATGGCGTTGCGAAGTTGATGACGGGTGAAGATTCTGGCGGCAGGCAGGCCCTTGGCCTTGGCGGTGCGGATGTAGTCGGAGTGGATGATCTCCAGCATCGACGAGCGCATCAGCCGCGTCAGATAGGCCATCGTGCCCATCCCCAGCACCAAGGCGGGCAGCAGCATGTGACTGACGGTGCCCCAGCCCGCCACGGGCAGCAACGAGATTCCAAACAAAGCGTTCAAATTCACCAGCGTGAGCTGCCCGAGTGCAGCGAACACGAAGCTCGGCACCGAGATGCCGAGAATCACGAGGAACATGATGATCGTGTCGGGCAGGCGATTGCGATACAGCGCAGTGAGCGCACCCCACAGCACTCCGCCGAGCGCGGCGAAGATCACGGCGAGCACGCCGAGCGTTGCTGACACGGGAAAGTGCTCGCGGATGATGTCGTTGACCTGACGATTCTGTTGCGTAAACGAAATACCGAAGTCACCCTTGATGAAGTTGCCGAGGTAGATGACGTACTGTTCGGTGAGAGGTTTATCGAGACCGTAACGGGCGGCGAGGTTGGCACGTATGGCTTCGCTGGTGCCACGCTCAGCCGAAAGCGGATCACCCGGCACGTTGTGCATGGCAAGGAAGGTCGCGGTGGCAATAAACCAGACCGTGATGATTCCCTGTATCAACCGCTTGAGTGTGTACTGCCACATCTTTTAGTGTACGCCTTGTGAGTTTGCTTCGATCCCGGAGCTCATGAGCGAGGTGTGGGCAACTGTGACACGCCGTGAACCCATCCATGGGGGCTCCATCGCCGCATCCATGCGGCTCAGGGTCACTGTTGCCCACACCT
>JBBTKA010000226.1:0-267 GCA_038059145.1 Pseudomonadota bacterium | reverse complement strand
TGCCTTCTGTCTTAGTGCTGTCTTCTACTTGGTGCTGTCTTCTACTTGGTGCTGTCCTCTACTTGGTGCTGTCTTCTACCTTGGTGCTGTCTTCTACCTTGGTGCTGTCTTCAACCTGCACTCAACCTTCCTGCCCCAAGCACCATGCGCGGCGTCAGCAGTGGCAGAGGGCCTCACCCGATTCAGCGGCATTAAAGACCAGCGCCGCACGCAGCAAAAAGACCTTGGGCTTTTTGCGGAGTAAGGGCACCCCGGAGGGGCGCGGTC
>JBBTKA010000225.1:0-6148 GCA_038059145.1 Pseudomonadota bacterium | reverse complement strand
GGCCAACAGAAGATCCTGCAGTTGTGACCGCATTGGCTCTGCCAGCCCTTCGATGTCCCGATACATATCTCCGGCCAGATTCGCCTCGTTCATCACCGCACTGTCGACTTCCGAGAAACTGCCCTGCACCCCCACGACCATCAGACCGAGGGCAACGGCGTAAAGCACGCCGATGAAAGCATGCGCGAACCCGGCGGTGCTGTTGTCATCGGGCGAGAGCATTAACCCCCGCGAGCGCACGACATAGAGCCCGATCATGCTCATCGCGATGCCAGGGAGCACCACGACGCAGCACAGCAGCCAGAGCGGGAGTTGGTAGAGCCAGAGCATGGTCCAAGTCTCTCCTGCAGCGTCCTTCAGAATTGGAGAAAAGTTCAGTCCCTCAGCAGTGTGCGCATGTCCCGGGTATACGGGAGTACGTAGTCGTGGGATGCGACTATCACGCTGTCGCTCGCGCGAATCAGTTTTGCAGTCACGAACACATTGTCATCACCGGCGGCATAGGTGCCTACAAGCACCACATGGGCATTGTGTTCGACACTGATTTCGTTGACGGCGCGCGATAGCAGGAACTCGCCCTCGGTCGGGCTGATGTAGACGTCGCTGCGCAGCAGCATATCGACGACGGAATAGCCCGACGACGCCAGCTGGGAGACCAGTTGCTGGGATGTGACACGCCCGAAGGAGGACGACTGCGTGAGGTCATCGATATTCGCGAAGCTCGCCGCGATGATGTTGGCGCCTGGCTGAATTTCGTTCCCGGCCATGCGAATGAGATTGTTGGCGGCCGCGCGGTTGGAATCGATAATCACGTCAGTGCTGGTGGCGTAGGGATCCGTCATGCAGCCCGTGCTCAGCAAAGTGCCGACCAGCAGACTCAAAACAATCAAGGATTTCAGCATGTTCAGTTTCCTCCCGCGCCAACAACACTGAAGGTTTTGCCCTGATCCCGATAGTGCGCGATGTCCTCTGGGCTGAAGTAATAGATTCGGCTGTCTGAATGCGTGATCTGGCGGGTGTCCTGAATGCGTGTCGTGATAATGACTTCGGTGACGGCAGCCTTGGTGTCCTTGCGGAAGTTGTTCCACAGATCCGTTGCCATGGCGATGGGCACCAGCACCAGCCCCTGTTCACCCCAATTGCTTGAATCTGCCAGCCCGGCGGCTACGGCTACAAGCGCTGTGTAAGTGCCGGGGCGCCTCGGCAGTTTCTCGCGATTTGCGTGTTCCACGATTTGGACGTCGTAGTTAACAGTCAGCAGTGCATCTTCGGGGCTGAGCATGACGTCGGCACCGCTGCCGACCAGTGATGAGATCAGCAGGTCGTGATACGCCGTCGCAAAGGGGCTGGCATTCTCGTCTGGCGCGCTGAGTTATAGCGGGCGTGCCTCTGCAGCGGCATCGCCGAAGCTGCTCAATATTTGTTCGGTCTCGTAACGGGCAAGCACATCCCAATGGTTGGCAGATTGCAGTTTTTGTTGCTCGCTGCCTGCGAACATGGTGGCGCGGGGGTAGGGAAGATTGTTGTTGCTGCCGCACGCGGCTAACACCGACAGCGCTGCACAGAGGACGACGCCTTTGCTGATGTTCATTTATTAACCTCTTGTTTTAGATAGCCTTGTCTGGAGAAGCTGTGGCGAGTGTACTACTTGTCTTGAGCCAGAGGAATTCACAAGCGGTGATTTGTCAGTTCAACCCGCAATCGCCTCGCCCGCGAGCGGCGAGGCTTGCCACTGCACCGATTTGACTCAGATTGCCCATAATCTGTGCTATCTGCCTGTGCCTGTCTGAGCAAACGCCCTCTCAATCCACGCAGGATGCAGGCAGACGACGCGTTGCCGACGATGGCATCGGGTTTGCATCGGGGAACTTCATCTACAGTGGCAAGAGGGCGGAAAAAACGATGAAAGGATTTGGATGGCGCAAAAAGGCGCACCCTTTGGCGCAGTGCCTGGAGGCGCTGGGAAATGATCTCAATCTCACTCGCAGAATTGCAGGTGACGATGAACTAAGCCACGCACTGGGGCAGTTTCTCGCAGTCCTGCAGGAGCGCATCGGCGTCAGCGTCACGGCCACGGCGGGCATAGCCGCTCAGGCTCCGGCGCTCTCCGCGATTGCCGCCGAGACCGCCGATACCGGCATGCGCCTTGCGCAGTCTTCCGAGAATATCGCCAGCAGCAGCGAGCAGGTCACCACCACGCTGGAGCGTGAGCTGGTGCCGCGCGCCGTGGATGTAGCGGCACTGTCCAGCCAGGTCGCGACGGCGATTCATGCTTGCGAGAACGACAGTGGCGGCGTATTGGCCAACTTCGATGCGATCAGCGCAGCCGAGAGACATCTGGGTTCCGCCATCACCGATCTGCAGGCGCAACTGGAGGAAGTGGTACGGGTGATAGGCGTGATTTCCTCGATCTCCAAACAGACTAATTTGCTCGCACTCAATGCCGCGATCGAGGCTGCACGGGCAGGTGTGCACGGACGTGGCTTCGCTGTGGTAGCGGAGGAGGTGCGTGAGCTGGCGAATCACACCACCGACGCGACAGGGCAGGTAGCCGCCATCATCGACTGCTTCCGCAAGGACGTGGCGGGGTTGAAGAACGCCGGTGCCAATATGGAGGTGGCCGTCACCGAGGGTGAGCTGAGTATTCGCAACATGCGCCGTGAAATGCAGACGGTGAGCACGGCCATGGACGAACTGGACCAAAAGGTCAGCTCCATCGCCTGCAGCACCGAGCAGATGGCCGCCGCCATGAACACCGTCAACAACGATGTGCAGACGGTGTCCCGCGTTGCTGGTCAGATGCAGAATAAGGCTGTGCAGGTTGGTAATCTGAGCAGGGCAGTGCACGAGCAGAGCGACAAGCTGCTGGAGGGAATCGGCGCCTTCCAGTTGGAGATTCATCAGCGTGCCCTGGATGCTGTGGAATCCTTTGCCCGAGGAGGCACGCTGCTGCAGGGAGGCGCGGAAGCTGTAGGGCTGGTGCTGCAGCGGCTGCTGCGGGAGGACAAACGCTTCGAATTGCTGTACCTGGTTGGGGCCGATGGCCGCCAGCTCAGTGACAATATTTTTGCGGACCCGGCGCGCGCCGCCGAAGGCCTTGCGGCGCGGGGTCGCGACTGGAGTCAGCGCGACTGGTTCCGCGCAGTGAAAGACAGTGGCAAGTCACACGTGACTCCTTTGTACCGCTCCTCCGCGACCAATGAGTTTTGCTTTACTGTATCGGTGCCTGTACTGGACGCCCAGCAACGCCTCGTGCGCGTTCTGGGCGCCGATGTCCGCCTGTCGTCCATGCTCTGAGGCAGACCTTACAGATGCTGGATCACCCAGCGATTGAACTGCGCGGGGGGCAGCGCGCCGGAAACGCGTCCGACCTCCTTGCCCTTCTTGAACATCATCAGTGTCGGGATGCTGCGAATGCCGAAACGCTGCGCCAGCGCCTGCTCCACCTCCGTATTCACCTTGCCCAGCCGCACACGAGGTTCCAGGGCAGCGGCGGCATCCTCGAACACCGGCGCGAACTGGCGGCACGGCCCGCACCAGGGGGCCCAGAAGTCGACAACCAGCGGCAGGTCAGAGCCTAGATGTTGCTCGAAGTTGCTCTGCGACAAGTCAACGGGTTTTCCCGTGAACAGGGCTTCCTTGCAGGCGCCGCAGTTGCCATCTTCATTGAGGCGCGCGGCTGGCAGCCGGTTCTTGCGGTGGCAATGCGGACAGGTCACGAACATCTGATCAGGCATGAATGGCTCCCATGAATTCAGCAATCTGAAAGTGATACTCCGAATATAGTAGCGCACCCGAGGACTTGCAAGGCGTGTGGGAGCGGGCCTGCCCGCGATGCCCTGAGATTGCAATACTCCGGATTTTCGATGATCCTCACCCTCTAAACATCACTGCGACTACCCAGTCAGACTCCCATGACCGCAACCCCCGATCAGCGTGCTGCCGTTCCCTCAGTGCAGGCAGGTGTAGCCCGCAGCCGCACGCAATGGCTGCGCCCGACGCTGCGTCTCTCGCAGCAGGAGGCAGTGGCCTCTGCAACCATGACGGCGACCGGCGACAACTTCTTCAACGCCTTCGCGGTCTTCCTGAATGCCAGCGCCGTGCAGATGGGCTGGCTGACGGCCATTCCCCAGCTCTTCGGCGCGCTGGCTCAGTTGCTCTCGGCGTGGCTAGGCAATTATCTGCCTCGCAAGCCCCTGGTGGTGATGACGGCAGCGGTGCAGGCTGTGGTGGTGTTGCTGCTGTCCTTTCTGGCGCTCAGCCGCAGCACCCATTCGGTCGGTTGGCTGATCACACTGGCGGTGTTCTATTTCTCCTGCATGAACTTCATTCAGCCGCAGTGGCGTGCCTGGATGGGCAGCATCGTGCCACAGCGGCGCCGCGGGGCGTTCTTTGCCTCGCGCACGCGGCTGACCATGATGTCGTCACTTGGCATCTTCGTGGCGGGAGGAGCGCTTCTTACCCTGAGTGAAAAACTCGGCGTCGTGTGGCTGGGGTTCGCTCTGCTGTTTGCCACTGCGGCCGCCGGGCGCGGCATTTCCAGTCGGCTACTCGCACAGATGCACGACCCGGACCCGCACACCCACGCCGCCGGTCGCAAAGGCTTCCTGCACAGCATGCAGCAGCTGCGTGCGTCGCTGAAGGACAAAACCTTTCGTGACTACAGCTTCTTCGTGGCCGGCATGCAAGGCGTGGTAGCGATCTCCGCACCCTTCTTCGCCGTCTACATGCTGCGCGACTTGCAGTTCACTTATCTGGAATACAGCCTCAACGCCATCGCCTCGATTCTGACCCAGTTCCTCACACTCAGTTTCTGGGGCCGCTTCAGTGATCGCTTCGGCAACCGCCTGGTGATGCTGATCTCCAGCATCATCATTCCGGTGGTGCCCGTGTTGTGGCTGTTCTCGCCGGATCATTACTATCTGCTGATAGTGCAGATGGTCTCCGGCTTCGTCTGGAGCGGTTTCAGCCTCAGCACGGCCAACTATCTCTACGACATTCGCCCCCACAAGAGTGACTTCGCTGTCTATGCGGCCATGCAGTCAGCTCTCAGTGCCTGTGCGGTGTTCTTCGGGGCGATCATCGGCGGCTGGATCGCGTCAACGGCACCGACCATCGTGGAGGTGGTGCCCTTGATGGATGATCTGCTCAGTCCGCTCTATCTGGTGTTCATCGCCAGCTGCGTATTGCGGATCGCTGTCGCCGCGTGGTTCATACCGCGCGCTGTCGAACCCCGGGTGCGCAAACGGCCCAAATTCCTGCAGATCATTTTTCGCATCTCGCGCTTCAATGCCATTTCCGGTGTGTCTCTGGACTGGCTGAGTGTGACGCGCCGCAAGCCGAAAGGAGCCTCATCGGAGGCGGATGATTTTGACGCCAATGGGCTAGACGAAAAGGGGCTAGACGAAAAGGGGTTTGACGAAAAGGAGCGTGATGACGATGGAATACCCTGACGGCGTCACCGTGTTGAATACGAGCGAGGACCTATGCTGAATTCGAACCTGAGCCTGAACCTGCAGGGCGTTTCGAAAACCTATCCCGGCGGAGTGCAGGCGCTGCAGGATATCAATTTGCAGATCGGCAGGGGCATGTTCGGCCTGCTCGGCCCGAACGGGGCTGGCAAATCCACGCTGATGCGCACGATCGCCACGCTCCAGCAGCCTGACTCCGGGGCCATCACCTTCAACAACATCGACGTGCTGCGCGATCCAAGTGCCCTGCGGCGGGTGCTCGGCTATCTGCCGCAGGAGTTCGGCGCCTACCCGCGCACCTCGGCACTGACCATGTTGAAACACCTCGCCGCGCTGAAGGGCATCCATGGCCCGCAACAACAGACGGTGGTGGAAAGTCTGCTGCACAAGACCAACTTGTGGGAGGCGCGCGACAAGAGTATCGACAAATTCTCCGGGGGCATGAAGCAGCGTTATGGCATCGCGCAGGCGCTGCTGGGCAATCCGTCCCTGCTGATCGTGGACGAACCCACTGCCGGGCTCGATCCCGCCGAACGGCGCCGCTTCCAGAATATTCTGGCCGAGGTGGGGGAAGAGACCGTGGTGATCCTCTCCACGCACATCGTCGACGATGTCAAGGAACTGTGCTCGCAGGTCGGCATCATGGGGCGGGGCCGCATCCTCAACGTGGGGCAGCC
>JBBTKA010000224.1:0-12088 GCA_038059145.1 Pseudomonadota bacterium | reverse complement strand
CTGCGATCGACCCGCTGGACTCTACCTCACGTCAGCTGGATCCGCTGGTGATCGGTCAGGAGCACTACGATGTTGCTCGTGGCGTCCAGTCCGTACTGCAGCGCTACAAAGAACTGAAAGACATCATCGCGATTCTGGGTATGGACGAACTGTCAGAAGGCGACAAGCTTATCGTGTCTCGTGCACGTAAGATCCAGCGCTTCCTGTCACAGCCGTTCTTCGTGGCTGAGGTGTTCACCAACACCCCAGGCAAGTACGTACCGCTGAAAGACACGATCGCAGGGTTCAAGGGTCTCTTGGCTGGTGATTACGACCATATCCCAGAGCAGGCGTTCAACATGGTAGGCAGCATCGACGAAGCTGTTGCCAAAGCCAAGAACCTGTAAGAAGAACCGGTAAACAGAGAGCTACGCCATGGCTATGACAATGCATTGTGACATCGTAAGCGCAGAGGAAAAGATCTTTGCCGGACTGGTAGAACTGGTCGTGGCAACTGGAACCCTCGGTGACCTCGGTGTTACCCCCGGCCACGCGCCACTGCTGACCGCCCTGATCCCAGGACCGGTGAGATTAGTGATGCAGGATGGGTCAGAGCAAGTGTTCTACGTATCAGGCGGATTCCTCGAAGTGCAGAGCGGTATCGTCAGCATTCTGGCCGACACCGCGCTGCGCGCCGATGACGTAAATGAAGCGGCTGCCCTGCAGGCGATTCAGGACGCCAACGACGCGATCGCCAACAAGGACGCCGAGTTCGAGTACTCACGCGCCGCAGCCCAGCTGGCCGAGGCCGTCGCTCAGCTGCGAGCACTGAAGCAACTGAGAAAATAGCTTTTACATTCGTGGTAAAAACTATTAAAAAGGGTGGCATCAGCCACCCTTTTTTTTGGTCGGGAAATCGAGAGCCAGCCCCGACATACGGGTGTCCTCTCAAGCCAATACAACTGATCATTGTCCTTCCGGCAGTCAAACCCTATGAATCCGCATACACACACCACGCTTGAAGTCGTTATCCTCGCGGCCGGTAAAGGCACGCGCATGTTTTCCGATACTCCCAAGGTCTTGCATCGCATCGCCGGCAAGGCAATGCTCCAGCACGTCGTCGAAAGTGCTCATCGTCTGAATGCGCGTCGCATCCACCTGGTGGTAGGGTTCGAGGGCCAGAAGATTCGCGATGCGCTCGCCGGGCAGGATCTGCACTGGATCAATCAGGATCAGCAATTGGGCACAGGCCATGCCGTGATGCAGGCGCTGCCGGCAATCGATGACGAAAGCACAATATTGGTGCTCTATGGCGATGTCCCGCTGATCAGTACCGACACGCTTGCCAAGCTGATTGCCCGCACTGCTCACGGAGCGCTCGCTGTCCTCACTCTCATCAGCCCGGACCCGACAGGACTCGGCCGCATTATTCGCGATGCCCACGGTCATCCCGTTGCGATCGTGGAGGAGAAAGATGCGAACGCAGAGCAGAAGCTCATCAAGGAAACCAATAGCGGGATTCTGGCAGGGCCAGCCAGGCAGATGCGCGAGTGGATAGGCCAGCTGGAAACCGACAACGCGCAAGGCGAGTACTACCTGACCGACGTGATCGAGATGGCAGTGGCTGACGGCGCCCATGTAACGACCCTCACGGTAGAAGACCCGATGGAAGTGCAAGGGGTGAACAACCGCCTGCAGCTTGCACAGCTTGAGCGCCACTATCAGGAGCTGCGTGCGCGCGAGCTGCTGCTCAGCGGCGTCACACTCGCCGACCCCGCACGCTTTGATCTGCGAGGAGAACTGCACTGTGGCAAGGATGTCGAGATCGATATCAACGTCATCATTGAGGGCAAGGTCACGCTCGGCAATCGTGTTACCATCGGACCGAATGTGTACATCAAGAACGCCACCATTGGTGACGACACCCATATCCTTGCCAACTCACATCTCGATCACGTCGAGATTGCCGATAAGTGTGCTGTCGGGCCCTATGCGCGTCTTCGCCCTGGCACTGTGCTGAACACAGGTTCAAAAATCGGCAACTTTGTCGAGACTAAAAAGGCAAAAATCGGTGCAGGCTCCAAGGTGAATCACCTGAGCTACATAGGTGATGCCACGCTTGGCAAGAACGTCAATGTCGGCGCGGGCACGATCACCTGCAACTACGACGGCATCAACAAGTTTGAAACTCGCATCGATGATGGCGTTTTCGTTGGTTCCAACACCGCGTTGGTTGCCCCTGTCGCTTTGGGCGAGAATGTCACCATCGGTGCGGGCTCGACCATAACCGGCGATGTCCCCAGTGGCAATCTCGCCGTCGCAAGAGGCCGTCAACGTAACATAGACACCTGGAAACGCCCGGTTAAAAAATAACTCTGTGGGAGTCTGCCTGGCAGACGATGCTTTAAAAAGGAATTAATCAATGTGTGGAATAGTCGGCGCAGTTGCGCAACGTGATGTATCTCAGATTCTTCTGGAAGGTTTAAAGCGCCTCGAATACCGAGGCTATGATTCCGCAGGGATGGCACTGATCAGTGCGCAAACGAATCAGATCGATTGCATCAAGGCGATGGGCAAAGTCGAGAAACTCGAAGCCTCGATGAAGCAGCGTCCTTTTGTAGGTCGCGTCGGCATCGCTCACACCCGCTGGGCCACACACGGCGAGCCGAGCGAGCGCAACGCTCACCCCCATATTTCCGATGATGAAATTGCTGTCGTACACAATGGCATCATCGAAAATTATCAGACTCTGCGGACCAATCTGCAGGGTGACGGTTACCGATTTCTCTCAGAGACTGATACCGAAGCTGTGGTGCATCTCATTCATCAGGCGTGCCGGGATGAAGGCTTGAGCCTGCTCGGTGCCGTGAAGAAGACGGTGAAAAAACTACATGGCGCCTATGGGCTTTCTGTGATCAGTCGCAGCGAGCCGGACAAGATTATCGTCGCGCGCAGCGGCAGCCCCTTGGTGATCGGCGTCGGTATCGGCGAAAACTTCATCGCATCGGATGCGCTGGCGCTGGGGCAGGTGACTGACCGCTTCATGTATCTGGAGGAGGGCGACATTGCGGAGATAACGCTGACTTCTGTGCGCATCTGGGATGCGAACGACAAGCCCGTGCAACGCAGCGTCACGATGATCACCAGTGAGATCGCTTCAACGGATAAAGGTGAGTTCGGTCACTTCATGCTCAAGGAAATTTACGAGCAGGCACATGTCATCCGCAATACATTGAATGGTCGCATAAGCGACACTCACGTTCTGGAGGAAGCTTTCGGTGTGAAGGCCAAGTCGATATTCGACCAGGTGACCAGCGTGCAAATCGTCGCCTGCGGTACCAGTTTTCATGCCGGGTTAGTCACCAAATACTGGCTCGAAGACATCGCCAGAATTCCCTGTCATGTCGATATCGCGAGCGACTACCGTTACCGAAACATCATAGTGCAACCTGGCACTTTGTTTGTCAGCATTTCTCAATCCGGTGAAACTGCCGACACACTCGCTGCGCTGCGTTTTGCGAAAGAGGCCAAGTACGTCGGGCGCCTGGCAATCTGCAACGTCGCCACCAGCTCGCTCGTACGTGAGTCTGACTTCTGCTTGATGACCAACGCCGGTCGCGAAATAGGCGTCGCTTCTACCAAGGCATTCACCACACAGCTGTGCGCGCTGCTGCTGATGACGCTCGTCGTCGCGCGCCGCCATGGCATGACGGATGCCGCCGAGCAGCAGTACGTACGCGACCTCAACGAGCTGCCCGCGCTGGTTACCAAGACACTGGACCTGGACCCGGAAATCCGCACACTTTCCAAAGCGCTGCGTGACAAGCAGCACGCGCTGTTTCTGGGACGCGGAATCCAGTACCCGGTGGCGAAGGAAGGCGCGCTCAAGCTCAAGGAGATTTCTTACATTCACGCGGAGGCCTATCCGGCTGGCGAACTCAAACACGGGCCGCTTGCGTTAGTGGATGAAAAAATGCCGGTCATCGCCACTGTGCCGAACGACGAATTGCTGGCGAAGGTGAAGGGCAATCTGATGGAGGTCAGTGCGCGCGGCGGCAAGCTGTTCCTGTTCGCCGACGAGAAGGCAGGGTTCGAAAACGACCGCAACTGCAAAGTCGTGCACATGCCGAGCGTTCCCGACGTGTTGACCCCGATCATCTATACCATTCCGCTCCAGCTGCTGTCCTATCACGTTGCCATTCTCAAAGGCACGGATGTGGATCAGCCGCGTAACCTGGCGAAGTCGGTGACGGTGGAATAACTCTGTACAAACCTGCTATGTATGACCTTGCTCTTGTGGGAGCTTGCCTTGCAAGCGATTAGCCGCTGCGACCGATCGCTTGCAAGGCAAGCTCCCACGGGGCTCGTTCATGTAGAAGAGAGGAAGCGTTAAGTCTTGTAAGTGCGCAGCGTGCGCAGGCTCTTGTTCATCCGCTTTAGATGGTCCTTCAGCAGCTCCTTACGGTGGCGCGCCACGCCCATCGCCAGCACGTCGATCACCAGCAAGTGAGCGATGCGGGAAGAGACCGGCGTGAACGCGTGCTGATCCTCCACCACATTTACATAGATCGGAATGCTGCACAATTCGCTCAGCGGTGTGCCCTGCGGCGCCAGCCCGATCACGGTGGCACCCGCCTCCAGCGCCAGAGTCACGCTCTGAATCAACGCCTTGGTGCGGCCTGACTGCGATATCGCCACCACCACATCCTTCGCGCCGAGCGAGATCGCCGACATCAGCTGAATGTGCGGATCCGTGTACGCGGCCGTGGAGAGTTGCAGGCGGAAGAATTTGTGCTGCGCATCCGCCGCTACCGAGCCCGACGCGCCGAAACCATAGAACTCCACACGGCTGGCATGGCACAACGTATCGATCGCCTTCTCCAGCACGGCCGGGTCCAGCTGATCGCGTACTGCCAGCAGGGAGCCTATGGTGGATTCGAACACCTTGTTGCTCAGGTCCGCGGCGGTATCGGTGTCGTCCACCGAGAATTGCGAGTAGCTCGCGGCGGCTCCCAGATGCTGGGCCAGTTGCAGCTTGAAAGACTGAAAACCATCGAATCCGAGCGCTCGGCAGAAGCGCAGCACCGTCGGCTCACTTACCTCGGCGGCGGAGGCAACATCCACGATCCGCATGTTGATGACGGCAGTAGCGTGGTCGAGAATGAAATCGGCCACCCTGCGCTCGGACTTGCGCAGGGCGTCATGGTGTTCCTTGATCTTGTTGATCGGATTGTGCGGTTCCACGCGAGTTTCCCTGATTCGAAGCAGCCCGCAATATAGCAGGAAATACAGGGGTTTAACTACCGGGCAGCAGGGCCGGGGTTGATAACCCGCAGCGCGATGCCCAGAATGGCACCACCGCCCCTGTGGGAGCCTGCCCTGCAGGCGATTGGCGGCGCCAAATCAACACACCCGGGAATCCGCATTGCCAACACCCTACGAATTCCAATTCAACCCCAGCATAGCCGCCATCAGCGCCGATCTCTGGAACGGCCTGGTCGACGCCAATCCCCTCACCGCCAGCCCCTTCCTGCGCCATGAATTCCTGCTGGCGCTGGAACAAAGCGGCAGCGCCTGCGCCGACACCGGCTGGCAAGCGCAACACCTGACCGTCAGCCGGGGCGACGAAATCATCGCCGCTATGCCCCTCTACATAAAGAGCCATTCCTACGGTGAATACGTCTTCGACTGGTCCTGGGCCAAGGCCTACGAACAACACGGCCGCCGCTACTACCCCAAGCTCCTCACCGCCATCCCGTTCACGCCCAGCCATGCTTCGCGCCTGCTGATCGCACAGGGCGAAGATGTCGATGCCATCACCGCCGCCATTGCCCAGCGCGTGATAGAAGAAGCCAGGCACCTGCGCGCCAGCTCGTGGCACGTGCTGTTCCCCACGCAGGAAGAAAGCGCCAGACTCGCGCAGCTTAGTTTGCAAGACCATGGGCACCACCGCCTGCATCCACGCATCGCCACGCAGTTCCACTGGTTCAACCGAGGCTACACCTCGTTCGACCACTACCTCGAATCATTCAACTCCCGCAAACGCAAGAACCTGCGCAAGGAACGCGAGGCGGTCCGCGCCGACAACGTCCACTTCGAACGTTTCAGCGGCAACGTCATCACAGAAGACCTCTGGCAGGATTTCTACCGCTTCTACCAAAACACCTACCAGGTCCGAGGTCAGCACGGCTACCTCACGTTCGATTTCTTTCGCCAACTCGGCGCCACCATGCCCGACAACATTCTCATGGTCGTCGCCATCCGCGACGGCCGCCGCATCGCCGCCGCGCTCAGCCTGCGCGACAACACAAAACTATACGGCCGCTACTGGGGCAGCCTGCAGGAATTCCAGTTCCTGCACTTCGAAACCTGCTACTACCAGGGCATCGAATACTGCATCGAACACGGCCTGCAAAGCTTCGACTCCGGCGCCCAAGGCGAGCACAAGATCCAGCGCGGATTTGAACCGATCGTCACGCATTCCAATCACTGGATTGCGGACGCGCAGTTTGATGCGGCGATTGGGGATTTTTTGGAGAGGGAGCGGGAGTATGTGGAGCAGTATCGGGGGGAGGCGGAGGGGTTGTTGCCGTTTAAGGTTCTTTCAGTGGGAGAATTTCCCGAACAAAAATTCTGGCGTAAGACACAGGAGTCGAAATGATACTCGAAGTTGCAATCCTCGACATAAAATCCGGCAAGGAGTCCGATTTCGAATCAGCCTTCAGTCGTGCGCAGGAAATCATCTCCAGCATGCCCGGCTACATTTCGCATGAATTGCAGCATTGCCTGGAGAAAACCAACCGCTACATTTTGCTGGTCAATTGGGAAACGCTGGAGCATCACACCGTGGGTTTTCGTGAGTCGCCCCAGTATCAGGAATGGCGCTCTCTGCTGCACCATTTCTACGATCCCTTCCCGGTGGTTCAGCACTATGATTCAGTATTCAACAGGACATTGCGATGATCAGCGATTCAACAGGACATTGCGATGATCAGCGATTCAACCAAAATAAATGGCCACACTCGGCGAAGGAAAATCTCTCTTCCCACGCAGGGTGCTGAGCCCGGTTCTGCGCCTGATGTCTATTAAGCAGATGGGTGTGGGGATGGTTGAGCTGCACTACGAGGTTCATAAAGTGTTTTGAGCGCAGCGGCTATTTCAATTCGGGTAGATTCTTCGGACCTAGTCCCGCACAAACACACTCGGCGATACAGCAAAGCGATGCGCCAGTTCTTTGATTTGACGAACATTCAATGCGCGCTTGCCAGACAAAATTTCCGACACGACACCTTGGCTACCGACTTCCGGCAAGTCCGACTGCCCCAGTGCATGTTGCGACATGAGAAAGCGCAGAACCTCGGCGGGTGAAGCGTTAGGCACGCGCCATTTCTCCTCGTAATCGCTGATCAGTTCTCCCAGAGTGGCCAGCAGATCTGCGAGCGGATGTTCTTCATCAGCCACTCCGGCATCCAGCAGTGCGTTCATTACGGCGACGGCGTGGCTATAGTCCGGCTCGTTACGAATCGGGCGCAACGGCACCTGTGCACATAGCGCGGTGTAGTGATCAATGAGATCTTTGAGGACTAACATTTTCGGGCCTCCAGTGATCGTACTGCGAGTGAGTGAACACGTGTCGCACAAAGAGCTTTTGTCGATTGAAATGGACTGCGGCAATTACGCGATATTTGTTTCCACCGATATTGAAGACATAGAAATTCTTGACTCGATCGACGGAATTGAAGGTATAGCGCAAATCGGCAAAAGTGAAGAACGCAGTGGATTCGATCAGCCGACGCCACGCCTGCAAAGGCACATGAGCATCAGGGTATACAGCCGAAAAATCCAACAGCATCCTATTGCTGATTAAATGCATGTTCTATCATCCTTGAACGCAAAATATCTCATATTGAGATGTTCGACAAGCTTCCTTGCTTGCTGACATTCGGGCTTTAGAAACAGTATAGCGGGCAACGGTGCAAGCGCCTTTCAACAAGTGTTATAAGATGCGACCACTAAGCCGGATAACCGCACAATCACAACCAAGGATTTCGGAATGACAACCCTGAAACGCACAACCCTGCACCTTCTTCTTCTGACCCTCTCGATCCTTGCGTGGCCCGCCACCGCTCAGGACTTCGTCGAATGGAGCACCGAGACGCGCACCTCGCTCGGCTTTCGCGTGAAGGCGGCGGCAGTCACGCCTCTGCTTCCCTCGGGCTGGAATATCGCCACCATTGCCGATGCGCCGGATCTGGTGAACCTTTCGGTCACCTTCATGGATCGCCATGTGGTGCTCGACGCGCAAGGCCAGCCCGTGCGCACGGGCACCAGCCGCTACATGGTGATGTCGGTGCAGGCGCGGAGTGCGGATGGCAGTCAGAGTGGCACCATGATCGTCAATGGCATTTCGCCGGAGGGGCCGGGAGCATACGAGGTGTATCAACCGGCGGCGGTGGCGCGCGTTGAGCGCACCTCGTCCGGCGATG
Organism: Pseudomonadota bacterium; assembly: GCA_038059145.1. GTDB lineage: Bacteria > Pseudomonadota > Gammaproteobacteria > Pseudomonadales > Pseudohongiellaceae > UBA5078. The sequence continues at coordinate 3,623 of JBBTKA010000224.1, read as the reverse complement.
GCGAGGAGGGCGGGGTCTCGGACGAGACATGGCAGCTGGAGGCAGAAAGCGGCGACAGTGTGAAGTTGAATCTGCGCTACCGAAAAGGGGCAGCTGTCAGACGACAATCCGAGATTGTCATTCGCTCTGGCCGCCGTCCGGAGTTCACGCGCACGTATCATATTGATCAGGCATCGGATGTACTGGGCCTTCCCGACGCTCCCGACAGCCGGATCGAACAGGTGTCGTTCACCGTCGCGGGGCCGCTGTTTTCGAAAATCTTCGATGGCACGGAAGTGCTGACGGGTGTTACCGCTATTCCGTGGTATAGCCGCGAGATTTATGTTCCGTAAGGACTTCAGAATGAACGCTTTCCCCCACGCACTCTTCATCTCCCACGGCGGCGGCCCCATGCCCTTGCTCGGAGACCCGGGCCATCGCCAGATGGTCTCGTGCCTGCAAGGCATCGCGGCGAGCATTCCCCGGCCGGACGCGATCCTCGTCATCAGCGCTCATTGGGAGGAACCGCGTCCTGCCATCACCTCAGGCAGCAAGCCCGCGCTGATTTACGATTACTACGGTTTTCCACCAGAGTCATACGAGATTCAATATCCCTGTCCCGGCGATCCAGCGCTGGCGCGAGAGGTTCAGCGTTTGCTCGGCACTGGCGGAATCGACGCGACTCTGGAGGAAGTGCGAGGGCTCGATCACGGTGTGTTCATCCCGCTGAAGATCATGTATCCGCAAGCCGACATTCCCTGCGTGCAGTTGTCTCTGGTCAACTCGCTCGATCCGCTCGTCCATATCGAAATGGGCAATGCACTTCGCAACCTGGCAGACCGACGGGTGCTTATCATCGGTTCAGGGTTTTCCTTCCACAATCTGCGGGCATTTTTCTCGGCCGATAGCGCCGATTCTCGCCAACGCAACGAAGCCTTCGAGCAGTGGCTGCAGACCACCTGCAGTGATCGCGAACTCTCCGAGCAGACGAGGCGTGAACAACTGATCCACTGGAGCAAGGCGCCAGACGCTCGCTTTTGTCATCCACGCGAAGAGCATCTCTTGCCTCTGCATGTGTGCTACGGTGCCGCACAGACCGCTTGCACGCAGCTCTACGAAGTTGTCATCATGAACAAGAAGTCGAGCATGTATTTGTGGTGAGTCTGTGGGGAGATAAAAAGTGGAGTGCAACATTCAAATCAACTGCGCGAGGTAGCAAAGAAAGATGCTGCAGGATCTCATCCCCGATGTGCGCGACGGGCTGACTCGGAAGGAGCGAGCGGTCCTCTACTGTCTGCGCGAAACGCAAAACGAACTCAATGGCAGGAACGTCCCGACGCTTATGCTATACGGCCGTGTCGTGGAAAAAGTGGATATGAGTCAGGAGGAATTTCAGGCGATTCTAACGAGAATGGTCGGGCTGCATGGCTATCCAAAGAGTGGTCGATAATGTCGAGCGGCCGCTAGTATTCGGTTCAACACCGTAAATCTTCAACAAAGGGCACCTATGTCACACTTTCCCAAACTGCTCCGCGATCTTCCGAAATTCGAAGGCCCCTTCGATGCCTTCAAGCTGGCAGCACAGGACTGCGACGTGTTGTTCGCGTCCTACCCGGCGAACACGACAATCCCCGAGCATAATCACGACACCGAAAATGTCGGTGTCATCACGCAAGGCGAGCTGATTCTGACGCTCGATGGCAACGAGACTCGGTACGGTCCGGGCGATTGGTATCACGTTCCCGCGAAAGCGATGCACGCCGCGCGCTTCGAGAAGGAAACGTCGGAGGTCGAGTTCTGGTTTTACGCCAATTGAGATTCAGCTAGCTCACTACCCGCAACACCATCACTCGCAACGCCTGCGTCAGCTGCTGCAGATGCGCCATGTCCCTCGCCTCGTGCTTGATGGTGAGGGTCGACTTCTGGATGAAGTCGGCAAGTTGTTCCAGCGACATCCCGGCCGCTTCTATACTGGCCTTGCGTGGCCGCAGGATGTCTTCGATCAGAGCCTGGTAGCGCGCCGAGGCCTCGGAGAGCTCCTCCTTGCAAGCGCTGTTGAACCCACTGACGATGTCGTTGGCATCGGGGGAGGCGTGCAGCAGCTCGAAGCTGCGCACGGCGGTGTGGTGGATGACCACATCCAGCTGAGCAGCCAGATCGGTGGTTTTCGCGCAGTCGGAAATAATGTCGGCCACATTGCGGTCTGCCAGATGACGGATGCTGGCGCGCAGCAGGTCTTCCTTGCTGGCGAAGCTGGCATAGAGCGTCTGCCGCGAGATACCGGCCTCGTGTGCCACGTCGCTCATGGTGGTGCGCGCCATGCCATAGCGCAGAATCATGCGAATGGCGGCTTCAACGATATTGATTTCACGGGTTTCCATGGCGTTGCATCTTTACAGAAATTGACTATTTGTCAACCTTCGCTTATAAGTCACGCCACACCACTATTCACTCGCCCCCAGTCTCAGGAGGACTCATGGCTTATCAATTAACCATCAACGGACAGACCCACGAAGTGGATGTCGACGGCGACATGCCGCTGCTGTGGGTGGTTCGCGATCACCTGAATTTCACCGGCACCAAGTTCGGCTGCGGAGTCGCTCAATGCGGCGCCTGCACCATGCAGATCGACGGCGTGGCCCAGCGCACCTGTGTGCTGACCGTTGCCAATGCCGTGGGCAAGAACATCACCACCATCGAAGGGCTGCAGTCACCCCAGGCGCTCGCGCTGCAGGCGGCATGGGTGGAGCTGCAGGTACCGCAGTGCGGTTACTGCCAGTCCGGGCAGATCATGTCCGCCACCGCGCTGCTGGAGAAGAACGCCAGCCCGACGGACGCCGACATCGAAGCCGCCATGTCTGGCAACATCTGCCGCTGTGGCACTTACTCACGCATCAAGGCGGGCATCCACATGGCGGCCGCACAGGTCAAGAACGCAGGGGGAGCCGCATAATGAATCTTCAACGTCTGTTTGGCAGCAAGGCTGGCAACGCCAGCAACTCCAATAACCTCAGCCGCCGCTCGTTTCTGAAGATCACCGCTGGCGGAACAGCTGGCCTGGTGCTGGGCGTGAACCTCACTGGCTCAGCCGCCGTCGCACAATCGGCAGCGGGAGCAGCCGCAGAAGGCGCCATGGAATTCAACGCTTTCGTCAGCATCACACCGGACAACACCGTGAAGGTACTGATCAAGCATCTGGAGATGGGGCAGGGCGTCTACACCGGCCTCGCCACCTGCATCGCCGATGAAATGGATGCGGACTGGGCGCAGGTCGTCTGCGAGCACGCACCGGCCAATACCGAGAAATACGCCAACCTGCTGATGGGTCAGCAGGGCACCGGTGGCAGCACGGCCATCGCCAACAGCTTCACGCAGATGCGTCAGGCTGGCGCTGCGGCGAAGTCCATGCTGGTCAGCGCTGCCGCTGCCCAGTGGAACGTGCCCGCGAGTGAGATCAAGGTGTCTGAAGGTGTTGTGTCACACGGTTCGCACTCCGCCACTTTTGGCGAGCTGGCCGTGGCAGCAGCGCAACAGCCTGCACCGGACGTGAATACTCTCACGCTGAAAGATCCATCCGAATTCACGCTGATCGGCCGCGAGAACACGCTGCGCAAAGACACGGGTAAGCACAACGGCACCGCGAT
>JBBTKA010000223.1:0-5211 GCA_038059145.1 Pseudomonadota bacterium | reverse complement strand
TGGCCTGCGTTTCATGCCCAGCGCCACGGCTTTGCGGGCCAGCAACCCGGCGGCCATCATCACCGCCGGATTGGAGGTATTGGTGCAACTGGTGATGGCGGCGATGACCACGTCGCCATCGTGCAGTGCGTAGTCTGCATCAATCACGGTGATCGAACGCCGAATGCCGCCTTCCAGTTGTTTGTTGATGGCCTGCGCCACCTGCGGAAGCAGCACGCGATCCTGCGGTCTGCCGGGGCCCGCGAGACACGGCACCACATCATCGAGCAGCAGATCGACGATGCTGCTGAAGACGGTGCCCAACTCCTCCGCTGCATTCGCCTCGCGCCACAAGCCCTGCGCCTTGCTGTAAGCCTCGACGAGCGCCAGAGTCTGCGCGTCGCGCCCTGTCAATTCGAGGTAGCGCAGCGTCTCGCTGTCGACGGCGAAGAAACTGCAGGTGGCGCCATACTCCGGCGCCATGTTGGCGATGGTGGCGCGGTCGGCCAGCGAGAGACAGCCCAGGCCCGGACCGAAGAATTCGACGAATTTGTTGACCACACCATGCAGGCGCAACAACTGCGTGACCGTGAGCACCAGATCGGTGGCCGTCACCCCTTCACGCAGAGTCCCCTGCACTCGCACCCCCACCACGTCGGGGATCAGCATGGCCATCGGCTGACCCAGCATTGCCGCCTCGGCCTCGATACCGCCGACACCCCAGCCCAGCACGCCGAGCCCGTTGACCATGGTGGTGTGGCTGTCGGTGCCGACCAGCGTGTCGGGATACGCGAACAACTGCCCATCGAGTGTTGCCGACCAGACAGTCTTTGCGAGAAATTCGAGGTTCACTTGATGACAGATACCAGTGCCGGGCGGTACGACACGGAAGTTGCTGAACGCCTCCTGCCCCCAGCGCAGAAATTCGTAGCGCTCGCGGTTGCGCTCCATCTCCAGGGCGACGTTGTCGCGATACGAGGAGTCCTGGGCAAAGGCATCCACCGTCACCGAGTGGTCAATGACCAGATCCACGGGAATAAGCGGATTGACCAGAGCGGGGTCGCCTCCAGCGGCGGCCACGGCATCACGCATCGCCGCCAGGTCAACCACGGCAGGCACGCCGGTGAAGTCCTGCATCAACACCCGCGCTGGCAGGAAACTGATCTCGTGGCTGGAGCTGGCCGTATCTGGCCAGTGCAGCAACTGCTCGATGTCATGGAGCGTGACGGTGGTGCCGTCGAGACGGCGCAGCAGGTTCTCCAGCAGGATGCGCAGCGAGACCGGCAGCCGCGCCGGATCGGGATACCCCAGTTCCGTCAGCGCGGGCAGGCAGTGGTAGTGAAACTGTGTGCCCAGCACCTCCAGGGTTCGAAGGGTCCTGGCGCGTACCGCCTTGATGCGCATGTCGTCGATTGGGTGAGTTTGCGCTGTCATACCGGGTCCTCTTTCCGCTCCTCTTAACATGGTCGGGCACACCTTGCGGGAATTTGGGGTTACCCCGGTGGTGTCTGGGTGAGATAATCAGAACACTGACTCTCTTACCGATCTCTTATCACGGTCTGATAAAGGCCTGATGACGGCCTGATAACAGAGAGTCTGCTGTCGAACTCTGGAGTTTACAAGCAGTACATGATCAAGATATCGACAACATTCAAGACCCGCCAGATATTGCAGAGCCCCCTGCTCGCCGCCGTGCTCATGGCCTGCACGCAGCAGGGACTTGCCCAGCCCATCGACTCACCGGTGTCGGCCGCCGCTGCGCCGAGCATCATCATCCGCGGTGCGGACAGGGCACTCGACGAGAATCTGCGAGCTCACCTGCGGATACTGAGCGAGCCCTGCAACGCCGAGCAGCGCCGTCTGGACCGGCTGCTGCCGGAGGTGACCCGCGATGTCGAGCGCGCGGCGCAGGCGCTGGGCTACTACCAGCTGCGCCAGCAGGCCGGGTTCACGGCGGGCACGCCCTGCTGGTCTCTGAACATCGAAGTGACTCCGGGGGAGCCCGTGCGCTTCGGCACACCGCACATCAACATCACCGCAGCGCAATACACCGGCTCCATCCTGCTGCCCAATGGCGAGATCGGGGAGATCGATCCGTTCGCCCGCCTGCTGGCCGAGTCTCCCGTACGCGAAGGGGCGCGGTTGCTGCACAGCGATTATGAAGACCTCAAATCCTCCCTCAGCGCCGTGGCCGTCGACCACGGCTACTTCGCCGCCCGCTTCAACCGCTCGGAGCTCAGGGTAGACCTGCAGCGCAACCTGGCGGAGGTGGCCATCGACTTCGATCCGGGCCCGCGCTACCAGTTTGGCACCATCAACATCAGCCCGATCGACGAGCTGTCGTCACGCCTGATTGCACGCTATCTGCCGTTTGTGGAGGGCTCACCCTACTCCAGCGATATGTTGATCAAGCTGCGCGAGAGCCTGAATGACAGCCAGTATTTCAGTCAGGTGGCGGTGACGCCGGAGTTGTCGATGAATTTGGCTGGGGGGGCGGCGGGAGGAGCAAATGCAGAAGATCGCCAGCAGGCTGGCTCCCACAGTGGAGGGCGGGTAGTGCCGGTGACGATTGAGCTGACGCCGCGCGCACGCCGTTCCTGGTCGGCGGGGATGGGAGTCACCACCGACATCGGACCGCGCCTGACGCTGGCGTACCGGGATCACTATTTCAACCGCAGCGGGCACCGCCTGACTGCCGACGCAGCACTCTCCCCTGCCCGGCAGGAGCCGAATCTGAGCTACGTGATTCCCTTGCGCAATCCGGCCACCGAGAGCCTGAGCATCTCCACCGGCTATCTCGGTCAGCAGACCGACGCCTTCAACTCCGACACCTATCGCGTCGGGGTCAGCTATCGCTCGACCGTGGACGCCTGGCTGCTTGGCAACGAATGGCTGCAGAACATCTACACCAACTTCCAGCGCGAGAACTCGGTGATCAACGACCTGCGCGAGCAGAGCAACCTGACCATCTCCGGCATCAACTGGAGCCGCACCCAGTCCGACGACCCCATCTTTCCGACCCGGGGCTGGCGCCTGTTCGGCCAGGTCAGCGGCGCCTCCAACGCCTTCCTGTCAGACATGAGCTTTCTGCAGTTGCACGTCACTGGCAAGTACATCCACCCTTTCGGCCGCGGTCGCTTGTTGCTGCGGGCCGAAGCCGCCACCACCATTGTGGACGCTCTCGAAGAACTGCCGGTCACCATCCGCTTCTTCACCGGCGGCGACCAGACAGTCAGGGGATATCAGTTCAACAGCCTCGGCGCCGTCAACGAACTGGGCGAGGTCATCGGCGGCAAACACCTGCTGACGGGCAGCGCCGAATTTGATTTCGAGGTGCGGCCGGGCTGGAAGATGGCGGTGTTCTACGACGTGGGCAACTCCTTCGCAGACTTCAAGCAGATCAGCCTGCACAAGGGAGCGGGGGTCGGGGTGCGCTGGATGTCGCCGATCGGACCGATCCGCGCCGACCTCGGCATGGGCTTCGGGTCCCGCACCGAAAAGGACAGTTTTCGTCTGCACATCACCATGGGGCCGGATCTGTGACGATGACCACGCCGAACACATTGCCGGGCGCCCCTCCTTCCGGCCCTATACCGCCAGGGTTGCGACGCGGCGACGAGGACAGATCGCTGCGCACGCGGCTGTGGCGTGCGGCGGCCATCGCCTTCACGCTGCTGCTGATCATGGCGGTGGCAGTGCTGTGCGTCATCTCTGCGGCGTTGAGCACCAGCGTTGGCAGCACCTGGGTTATCCGGCAGGTGGAACAACGGCTCAATGGCGACACCGCCGGCAGCCGCTCACTGACCATCGGCCGCAGCGAGGGCACCTTGCTGTGGGGCATGGCACTCCATGACGTCCGCTTCAGCGACGGTGCAGGGCTCGCTCCCAACACGGTCAACACGATCACCATGACGACGCTGCAGGGCCGCTGGAACCCGCTCACGCTGCTCACAGGACAGGTCACGCTCGATGCCCTGACACTGGACGGCCTGCGGGTGCGCTGGCACGGCGCAGAACCCACTGCGTCACCGGCCGCCGAGCCGCTGGCGCGCACTGTGGCACAAACCATGCAGGCCGTGGCCGACGGCGTGCAGGCGCCCCTTGCCACGCTGCCCTTTCCACTCTCGCTGCCTTTGAATCGCGGACTCGCGATTACTGAGCTGCGCGCCAGCGATGCCATTCTCGATCTGGCACCGGACGCGGAGCCGCTGCTCATCGACACGCTCGCGCTTGGCGCCTCTCTGCAGAGCAGCCAGCTGCGCCTGCAGTCCTTCGAGCTGGCGATGACGGCAGGCGTCAGCCCCGTGCGCCTGCGTGGTGAAGGACAGATCGGCTTCAGCTCCCCCTATCCCCTGCAACTGACACTGGACTGGGGCATGGAACAACCGCTGGGCCCCGACCGCCCGAGCGTGCTGCAGGCGCTGGCGTCTGCGCAGGCTGGCAGCCCCACTGCGAATCAGGACACCAACCTGCAGATCGGCGGGCAACTGTCGTTGAGTGGCGACCTCAACACGGTGATCGTCTCCCACCAGTTGAGTCGCCCGCTGGAGATCGTAAGCGAGGGGACAGTCAGCACCGGGCTGCAAGCTCCATTGGCTGCGGCGGCGGGGGGGCTGAGTCTGCAGCATCAGGTTGTGTCGCAGCAGCTGTCTTTGCAATCGCGGGCAGGCCCGCTCCCACAGGGACAAGCGGGGAGCTCGATCGCGGGCGGGCCCGCTCCCACAGGGTCTGGAGTTGGCGGCGGGGAGCTCGGCTTGATCGTCGATGGTGCCGAGATCAGCTCCACAGGGTCGCTCGCGGCGCTGCACCTTGTCGGCACGACGGCACTGGGCATCGAGAATGCGAGCGGCGAACGCGTGGCGCCAACCATGTCCTTGAGCTGGAACGCGCTGCTGCAAGGCAGCACGCTCACTGTCGACCAGTTCAACGTCAGCACTCCCACGGGTTCGCTGAGCAGCACCGGCCAGCTGGGCTGGACGGATGGCCTCGGGCTGGACCTGACCTACAGCCTGCGCGAACAGGACGCCAGCCAATATCAGGCCCTGCTGCCGGACGGGTTCCTGCCCGGCGCGCTGGCCAGCACCGGCAGCCTGACCTTGCAGCAGACACCGGAGGGCCGCAATGGCACCTTCGCAGTCGATTCCCTGGAGGGCGTGCTGAATGATTACCCGCTGTCGGGCGGCGGAGTGGTGGCCATCAACGGCGATGACTTCGAATTTGCCACCCTGCGTC
>JBBTKA010000222.1:0-6257 GCA_038059145.1 Pseudomonadota bacterium | reverse complement strand
TTACACACCAGACTTCGGCGGTCAGGTACGTGACATGTCCAATGCCACCGGCATCAAGGGTGAGCTGGATGACGGCACCACCTACGACCTGAGCATGGGCAATGGTTTCTCCGAAATCACTTACTTCATCTCCAACACCACCAACCCATCCATGGGACCAGAGTCTCCCACCAGCTTCTCTCCTGGTATCTACACCACCATCGAGAACAACCTGAACCTGGATCTGTCGAAGGCTTTCGAAGTGGGCTTGTACTCACCTCTGAACGTCGCCTACGGTCTGGAATGGCGTCGTGAGATCTTCAAGGTTGCCTCCAAGGACCAGAACTCCTACCGCGTTGGCCCCTATGCCAACCTCGGGATGGGTGTGGGCTCCGACGGCTTCCAGGGCTTCGGTCCTGACCAGCAGGGCACCTGGGATCGCAAGAACTGGAGTATCTATGCCGACCTCGAAGTCGATGCTACTCAGAAGCTGTTGCTCGGCGCGGCCATCCGCTACGAGGATTTCTACAACACCTTCGGCGACACCACCAATGGCAAGCTGACAGCACGCTATGCGCTGACAGACACCACCAATATCCGCAGCACGATCAGCACTGGCTTCCGTGCTCCGTCGCCCGGTCAGGCCAACATCTCCAACATCAGCACCGGTGTCGTGGATGGCATTCCTGTGACTCAGGGTCAGATTCCTCCGACCAACCCGATATCACAGCTGTTCGGTGGTACCGAGCTGACTCCGGAGAAATCCCGCAACTTCAGCATCGGTGTGGCGACAGAAATCGGCGGTCTGGACCTGACGCTGGACTACTACCGCATCGAACTGCGTGACCGCATCCTGAACTCTGCAACCTTCGACATCACTGAAGCGATTGCACAGCAACTGGAAGCCTCAGGCATCTCCGGCGCGCGCAGCATCGTGTCCTTCAACTACTACACCAACGACATGTCCACCACCAACCAAGGTGTTGAACTGGTTGCCTCGTATGCGATGGATTGGAACGACCTCGGCCGCACCGAACTGGCTGCCTCGTGGGCCTGGACCAAGCAGGAACTGGACAGCTTCACGCCTGGCCTGCTGACCCGTGCGAACGTCGCCGATCTGGAAAGCGGAATCCCTGCCAACCGTGGCAACTTCCGCGTCAACCACACGATCACTGACTGGCGCTTCACCCTGCAGGCGAACTACTACGACGAGTACTTCTCAGTACCCGCCAATGCCAACCCGGCTCGCGATTACTGGGTAGGTTCAGAGGTGATCTTCGGCGGCGAGGCTGCTTACACGTTCCGCGATCGTTACACTTTCATCGTCGGTGCGGATAACATCCTCAACACCATGCCGGAGAAGATTCGTCCGATCGATATCATCTCTTCTACCAGCAACAAGTACGTGACCAACGCAGCGTTCAGCCCGAACGGTGCCTTCTGGTACGCACGCTTCAAGATGGACATTTAAGTAGAAAGGTACGTCAGCCAATGAGAGGGGTGCCGTTTACGGCACCCCTTTTTTACCCGGAGAACACATCTTATGACGCGCAATGTTTTACCCATGCTGCTGGCCATTGCCACCACGGCGGCGGTCTCAACCACCACATGGGCAGCCGAACCCCATGAGCCGGTCGATCACCGGTTCTGCTTCACATGCCACGGCACCGACGGCGTTGGCAGCGAGGGCATTCAGGCTCCACGTCTGGCCGGCATGGAGCCATGGTACCTGCAACGACAGCTCGAGCTGTTCCGTGCCGGGGGGCGCGGCAAGCACGCGGAAGATATTCAAGGCATGGAGATGCAGCCAATGGCCGCGATCCTGACCGACGAGAATATCGCCGACATCATCGAATGGGCCGCTACTTGGGAATACAAACCCGCAGTGCCGACACTGACAGCCGGAAATGTGGACAATGGCCGACAGCTCTATCAGGCCTGCGCCACCTGCCACGGTGCGGATGCACAAGGCAATGAGGCAATGAACGCGCCGGCCCTGCGCGGGCAGAATGACTGGTACATGGTCACCCAGCTGAAAAACTTCAAGGCCGGCTACCGTGGCACCGATCCGCTCGATACATTCGGCGCACCGATGCGCGCCATGGCGGCGGGACTGCGCGACGACCAGTCCATTATCGACGTCGTCAGCTATATCAATACGCTGGGACGTTAAGTTTATCCAACCCTGTCTTACCCAACCAAGAGGACACCCATTATGACGAAACTCATCAAGTTACTGACACTCAGCTCTGCCCTGCTGGCTGGGTCATTCGCCATGACGGCCAGCGCGCAGGAAATCAAACGCGAGGGCGAGGGCAGAATGTTCTACAACTCCATCAGCATTCCCGCTGGCGCAGAGACCCTGTACCTGAGCGGCGCCGGCGCATCACCACAGGCCGACGGCACCTATGGCGACATGGAGCAACAGACCACCAATACCTTCGAGAAATTCAAAGCCAGCCTGGAAGCCCAGGGCTGGTCCATGTCTGACATCGTGCAGGTGCGTGTCTTCGGCGTGGCCGGTGCGGATGGTACTTTCGACTTCGCAGGCTTCAACCGTGGTTACCAGAAGTTCTTCGGCACCGACGCCAACCCCATGAAGCCAGTGCGCTCTGTTGTCGAGATCGCCGGGCTGGTGGTGGATGGCTGGCTGGTCGAGATCGAGATCCGCGCTGCCCGCGTCCCGAAATAACCCACTCCCCCTGTGGGAGCGGGCCCTGCCCGCGATGATCTGCGCAAGATTCCGCAGGCAAGGTTCATCGCGGGCAAGGCCCGCTCCCACATGCTCCAAACTGACCCTTCGACTGCTTCAAGCACCGATTGTCAGGCGGCCCCTGTTCTGAGCCTCTCTCCCCCAGAAAGGCCCCGGGGCAGGGGCCGCACCCTTTTGGATCAGTGTTGGTCATTCCTTTTTGGGGCTAGTAGAATGCCCCGAAACCACCAAAACAGGATGATCTACCATGCGCAACTCCCTCCGCCACCCCGCCCTCGCCGCTCTTCTCCTGACCCTCACCAGCGCACCGCTCTGTGCGCTGGCTCAGGAAAGCACCAACGGCGTCTCCTCTGAACTGGAACTGGGTGCAATCTTCACCTCCGGCAATACCGAGGACGAAAACATCAAGCTCAAAGGCTCTGTGGCCTGGCTGCGCGATGCCTGGGAGTACGGTTTCTCACTGGACGGTTTCCGCTCCTCCAAGGACGACGTACTGGCCGCGCAGCGCTGGTATGGCGTCGTCAATGCCACCTACAACATGAACGCCGTGAGCTTCATCGTGACCCGTGGCGCGCACGAGGACGACCGTTTCAGCGGCTACGACAGCCAGTCCGACATCACCGTCAGCTATGGTCATTCACTGCTGCCCAATCGCGAGAATATGGATTGGAACTACACGATCGGTGCCGGTATGCGGACCTCCAGAACGCCCACCGATGACTTCCAGGAAGCGATTATCCGCCTGGGCACCGAGTACCAGTGGCAAGTCTCCGAGAACGCCCTTTTCATCCAGAACCTGAGCGTCGAGGCGGGCGACGAATCCAACATCACCCGTTCAGAAACCTCCATTCAGTCGGACATCATGGACAACATGTCCATGAAGTTTGCCATCAAGGTGAAGAATCAGTCCGAGGTGCCGATAGGGAGAGAGAAGACCGACACCGAAGCCTCAGTGACTCTGCTGCTGCGTCTATAACAACATCCTAAAGCACCTCCTCTAACAGGAACGTTCCGACCATGACCCCTGCCGTGCGTTTCTTCTGGATTGTCAGCCTGCTCTGGCTGCCTCTGAGTTATTACCTGTTGATGGAGGCGACTGACTGGATCGTCATGCCCGCCGCGCTGGGCGAACACCCAGCGTTGCTGACGCTGTTCCTGTTCGCGGTGGTGTACGTCTCCATCGGGATGCGCGATCTGTATTCCAGCGAGAGCAACCTGCGCCGCAACTACCCGGTGTTTGCAAACCTGCGTTATCTGTTCGAGAGCATCCGCCCCGAGATCCGCCAGTACTTCATCGCCAGCAATCTGGAAGAGGCGCCATTCAACCGTGAAGCGCGCGACCTCATCTACCGCCGCGCCAAGAACGTCAACGACACGTTGCCCTTCGGCACCGAACAGAATCTGATGGAACAGGGCTACCTCACCGTCTTCCACTCCATTCAGGCAGCCGTCGTTCCAGAGCACAAACATCGCGTGCTGTTCGGCGGCCCGCAATGCAGCAAACCCTACAGCGCGTCGCTGCTGAACATCTCTGCCATGAGCTTCGGCGCCCTGAGTGGCAATGCCATCAGCGCTCTCAACAAGGGCGCTGCCATGGGCAAGTTCGCTCACAACACCGGCGAAGGCAGCATCAGCACCTATCACCGCGCACATCGTGGCGACCTGATCTGGCAGATCGGCACCGGCTACTTTGGCTGTCGCAATCTGGACGGCACATTCAACGACACCGCCTTCTCCGCCAATGCCAGTGACGATCAGGTGAAGATGATCGAGATCAAGCTCTCGCAGGGCGCCAAGCCCTCCCACGGCGGCGTGTTGCCCGGCGCCAAGGTGACGAAGGAGATTGCCCTCATCCGGCTGGTAGAAGTCGGCAAGACGGTGAACTCGCCTGCCAACCACCCCGAATTCGACAGCCCCATCGGCTTGCTGAACTTTGTACAGCGCCTGCGCGATCTTTGCGGCGGCAAGCCAACGGGCTTCAAACTGTGCATAGGTCGCAAGAGTGAATTCATGAGCATCGTCAAGGCAATGCTCGCCACCGGCATCCTGCCTGACTTCATCACCGTCGACGGTGCCGAGGGCGGCACAGGTGCCGCCCCTCTGGAGTTCTCCAACCGGCTGGGGTTGCCGTGCCTGGAGGCCACCTACTTCGTCCACCAAGTGCTCACCGGCGCGGGCCTGCGCGACAAGATACGCATCATCAGCGCGGGCAAAACCGCGAGCGGCTTCGACATGCTCAGCAAGATTGCAGCCGGTGCCGACACCGTAAACGCCGCCCGCTCCATGATGCTGGCCCTCGGCTGTGTGCAGTCGAAAGCCTGCAACACCAACAAGTGTCCTACGGGCATCGCCACTCAGGACCCGGTGCGGGGCAAAGCCGTCGACATCGAGGACAAGTCCAAGCGCGTCGCCAATTACCAGCACGGCACCGTCCACGCCTTCCTCGAACTGTGCGGCGCAATGGGCTACGACGACCCGGCCGACCTCAAGCCCAGCGACCTGTTCCAGCGCATCGACATGGAGCTGAAACACTTCGATCAGCTTTACACGCCGCTCGGCGACGGGCAACTGCTGACCGGGAGTATTCCGGAGACGTATGCGGAGGATTGGCAGAGGGGGAGTGGGGAGAGGTTTTAGAATTAGTTTTATTTCGGTGGAAGAATCGCCTATCAATACGATGCGCGCGGCAACCTCACCAAGCTGATTTCGCAAGGCTCGGCTGCGCAACCGCTGAATATCGAAACTGTCATCTCCTACGATCTGCTGGGCCGACGAGTGTCGCTCAACGATCCCGACCAAGGCACATGGTCCTATCAGTACAGCCTTTTCAACGATCTTACCCAGCAGGAGGATGCTCTCGGCCAACGCACTGAAATGACTTACGACGCGCTGGGCCGCATGCTCAACCGCGTTGACAAGAAAGCGGGCGGCACAGTGATTGAAGGCAACACCTCCTGGGTGTACGACTCTGCCAGCAACGGTCTTGGCAAGGTCAGCACTGTCACTGACAGCGCCAGTGGCTATGTCATGGCCTACGACTACGACGATCTGGGCCGTATTCACCAGACCTACACCTCCCTGGGCACCAACGGCTCCGAAGGCAACTTCAGCCAGTTGGTGACCTATGACCAGATCGGCCGGGTGTTCCAGGAGATCGACGCCACCAACCACGGCGTTCAGTACTTCTACAACAGCCACGGCTACATGGAGAAAATCGCCGAGGCTACCGACACCACCAAAGTCTACAAACGCATCGAGAGCGCCAACGCCTGGGGCAACGAGACCCAGAGCATGCTCGGCAACGGGCTGAAGGTTCAAAGCACCTACCACGCCACGATGGGCCTGCCCGACCGCGTGCTGGTCACCAACCCGTCGACGCAGACCATTCAGGACAACAGCTACGACTACAACGACATCGGCATCCTCACCAACCGCAGCCGCTTCGTGAAATCCAACAACTCCACGCTCTCGGAGACCTTCCACTACGACGAGCTCAACCGCCTGACCCAGGCTACCGCCACAGGCCTGCCGACACAGAGCTTCCAGTACGACATCAAAGGCAACA
>JBBTKA010000221.1:0-5031 GCA_038059145.1 Pseudomonadota bacterium | reverse complement strand
GTGTGCCTGTATTTATCGCGGGCAAGGCCCGCTCCCACAAATGCGACACTGTGGGAGCGAGCCTGCTCGCGATGGGCCGCGGGTCCGTATCGATCGCGGGCACGGCCCGCTCCCACATGGATATCAAGGATAAAAAGGTAAGCGAGATGACCGACTACAAAACCACGTTGAATCTGCCACAGACAGAGTTCCCCATGAAGGCCAGCCTCGCGCAGCGCGAGCCGGAGATGCTGGCCCGCTGGCAAGCCATGGACCTGTACGGGAAGATTCGCGCCATCAGCGCAGGCAGGCCACGCTTCGTGCTGCACGACGGCCCGCCCTATGCCAATGGCGAGCTGCACCTCGGGCATTCGGTCAACAAGTCACTCAAGGATTTCATCGTCAAGGCCAAGACGCTGGCCGGTTTCGACTCGCCCTACGTGCCGGGCTGGGACTGTCACGGTCTGCCCATCGAGCACAACGTCGAGAAGAAGCTCGGCAAGGCTGGCAAGAAGGTCTCCTTCGCCGAGTTCCGCAAAGCCTGTCGCGAATACGCAGCGGCACAGGTCGAGATTCAGAAGCAGGACTTCGTCCGTCTGGGCGTGCTTGGTGACTGGACGAATCCCTACCTCACCATGAATTTCAAGACCGAGGCCGACACTGTGCGCGCGCTCGGCAAGATCGCCGCCAATGGCCATCTGGTAAAGGGCTTCAAGCCCGTGTACTGGAGCGTGGTCGGGGGCTCGGCGCTGGCCGAAGCCGAAGTGGAATATCAGGACAAGACCTCGTTCGCGATCGATGTGCGCTTCCCGGTGGCCGACATTGGCGCTTTCCTTCAGCCCTTTGGCTTACTTCCCGAGGAGGTCCTACTTTTCCCAATACTAGCGGGGCGTGGCATTTCTGTAGTCATCTGGACCACCACTCCCTGGACGCTGCCTTCCAACCAGGCCGTGTGCCTGAATGCTGAACTCGAATACTCGTTGGTGCAATGCAAGGTCAACGGAGGTGATAGGTCCGAGGTCTTGCTGCTGGCCACTGCCATGGTCGACGAGATCATGCAGCGCTACGGCAGCGAATCCTATGAGGTGCTCGCCAGCGTCAAGGGCGCCGCGCTGGAGAAGCTGTCGCTGCAACATCCATTTGTGGACAAGCAGGTGCCGGTCATCCTCGGCGCGCATGTCACCACCGATGCGGGTACGGGTGCGGTGCACACTGCGCCGGACCACGGCGTGGACGACTTCAACGTCGGCATGGCCTACGGGCTGGGCACGTTGAATCTGGTGGACGATGATGGCGTCTTCACCAGTGCCGCAGGCAAGTTCGCCGGAGCACACGTCTACAAGGCCGACGAACTGGTCATCGAGGAGCTCAAAGAACGTCACGCGCTGGTGGCCGTGAAGAAGATCGTCCACAGCTACGCACACTGCTGGCGCACCAAGACGCCGCTCATCTACCGCGCCACGCCGCAGTGGTTCATCAGCATGAACGAGAAGGGGCTGTTGTCTTCGGCACTGGATGAGGTCGCCCAGGTGAAATGGATTCCGGACTGGGGTCAGGCCCGTATCGAGCTGATGCTCAAGGGCAGCCCGGACTGGTGTGTCTCCCGTCAGCGCACCTGGGGTGTGCCGATCACGTTGTTCGTGAACAAAGAGACGCAGCAGCTGCACCCGCGCACGGCCGAACTGATCGAGGAAGTGGCGCTGCGCATCGAACAGAAAGGCATCGACGCCTGGTTCGAACTCACTGCCGAAGACCTGCTGGGCGCCGAAGCGGCACAGTACAGCAAGGTGACCGATACTCTCGACGTGTGGTTCGACTCCGGCGTTACCCATTACTCTGTGCTGCAACAGCGTGGCCTCGGCTACCCGGCCGATCTGTATCTGGAAGGCTCGGACCAGCATCGCGGCTGGTTCCAGTCGTCATTGAAAACAGCAGTGGCGATGAACGGCACGGCGCCCTATCGGCAGGTGCTGACCCACGGTTTCACCGTGGATGCCAAGGGCTACAAGATGTCAAAGTCCCTCGGCAACACGATCTCTCCGAAGGAAGTGTTCCAGGAATACGGCGCCGACATCCTGCGTCTGTGGGTCGCCTCGACGGATTTCCGTGGCGAGATGACGGCGTCGACCGAAGTGCTCAAGCGCGTCGCCGATTCCTATCGCCGCATCCGCAATACCGCGCGTTTCCTGCTCTCCAACCTCACTGGTTTCGACCCGGCGCAGAACCTGGTCGCCCCTGAGAACATGGTGGCGCTCGATTACTGGATCACCCGGCAGGCGCAACTGCTGCAGCAGCAGGTGGTGGAAGATTACGAGAACTACCACTTCCTCGGCGTCTACCAGAAAGTGCACAACTTCTGCGTCATCGAGCTGGGCAGCTTCTATCTGGACGTGATCAAGGACCGTCAGTACACCACGCGTGACGACTGTCTGGCACGGCGCTCCACGCAGACGGCGATGTTCCACATCGTGGAAATCCTCAGCAAACTGATCGCGCCGATCACCAGTTTCACGGCGGATGAGATCTGGGGCAGCATCCCCGGCCAGCGCGCCGAGTCGGTGTTCCTCACCCAATTCTCCGAGGGGTTGCCGCTGCTCGATGAGTCTGCCGAAATGAACGATCAATTCTGGCAGCAGGTCATGGCCGTTAAGACTGCCGTGAACAAAGAGCTGGAGAAACAGCGCAACGACAAGCTGATCGGCGCCGCCTTGAGTGCCGAGGTCACGCTGTACTGCGACGCTGGTCTGAACTCGCTGCTGAGCCGCCTCGATGACGAACTGCGCTTCGTGTTGATGGTGTCGCACGCGGCGCTGCAGCCATCGAGTGCAGCTGTCGATGCCGCGAGCACGGAAGTCCCGGGATTGCAGCTGCGTATCACGCCGTCCGCCAATACCAAGTGCGTGCGCTGCTGGCATCACCGTGCCGACATCGGCTCGCATGCGGCGCACCCAGAACTGTGTCTGCGCTGTGTCGAGAACATCGACGGTGCGGGCGAGAAGCGCCTGTATGCCTGACGCACCCGTGATCGC
This sequence comes from Pseudomonadota bacterium, assembly GCA_038059145.1. Lineage (GTDB taxonomy): Bacteria > Pseudomonadota > Gammaproteobacteria > Pseudomonadales > Pseudohongiellaceae > UBA5078. The sequence continues at coordinate 2,023 of JBBTKA010000221.1, read as the reverse complement.
GCAGGGCAGCCGCGTGACGCTGCACTTTTCGCTGGCGCTGGATGATGGCTCTGTCATCGACAGCAACTTCGACAAGTCCCCGGCGACCTTCGTGTTTGGGGATGGCAGCCTGTTGCCTGGGTTTGAGAATGCGTTGCTGGGTTTGGCCGCCGGAGAGAAGATCAGCGTGTTGCTGCCTGCCGAGCAGAGCTTCGGGGCCAGCAATCCGGACAACGTGCAGGTGCTGCCGCGTCGCAAGTTTGCAGGGCTGCTCGCCAATTCGACTGACCCGGTGGTGGAGGGCACAGTGCTCTCGTTCACGGACACCGGAGGGTTCGAGATTCCGGGCGTAGTGAAATCCATCGACGAGGACACGCTCGTGGTGGATTTCAATCACCCGCTGTCTGGTCGTGCAATTCGTTTTACCGCCGAGATATTTTCTGTGATTCCTGCCGGTGTGCAGGTAATGGAGTTCAAGCCATGAGCGCAGTGCAGATTCAGGAAGCCACGCCGGTTCAGACGGCGCATATTCACCTCGCTAATCCCCGTGGGTTCTGTGCCGGCGTAGACCGTGCCATCGACATCGTGAACCGCGCGCTGGACATCTATGGCGCCCCGATCTACGTGCGTCACGAAGTCGTGCATAACAAGTTCGTTGTGGACACCCTGCGTCAGCGCGGCGCCATCTTCGTGGATGAGCTCGCGGACATCCCAGCGATCGACGCTGCCGGGCGTTCCTCCATCGTCGTCTTCAGCGCCCATGGCGTTTCCCAGTCAGTGAAGGAGGAGGCGGAGCAGCGTGGCTTCAAGGTGTTCGACGCGACCTGTCCACTGGTGACGAAAGTGCATCTGGAAGTGGTCGGGTTCAGTCAGGCGGGGCGCGAGTGCATCCTCATCGGCCACCAGTTCCACCCGGAAGTGGAAGGCACCATGGGGCAGTACGACGAGAGCGCTGGTGGCAAGATTTACCTGGTCGAGTCGGTCGAAGATGTGCAGAAGCTGCAGGTGCACAATCCCGAACACTTGTCCTATGTCACCCAGACTACGCTGTCGATGGACGACACGTCCCGCATCATCGATGCCCTGCGCGAGCGTTTTCCGCACATCGAAGGACCGCGCAAGAAGGACATCTGTTATGCCACGCAGAACCGCCAGGACGCTGTGAAACAACTCGCTCTGGAGTGTGAGCTGGTGCTGGTGGTGGGTTCGCCGAACAGTTCGAATTCCAACCGTTTGAAAGAGCTGGCAGAGCGGCTGGGCTGCGAGTCATATCTGATCGACAGCGTCGAGGATGTGAAGCCGGAATGGTTTGTCGGCAAGACTCGTTTCGGCATCACTGCCGGAGCCTCAGCGCCGGAGGTGCTGGTGCAGCAGGTGGTGGAGCGCCTGCTGCAGATCTGTCATCAAGACCCAGAAGAGCTGCAGGGCGTCGAAGAGAACATCGTCTTCAGCATGCCCAAAGAGCTGCGCCGCGCCTGATTTTCCAAATCTGCTGCAACAAAATTTCAAACTGACCCTGTGGGAGCGGGCCTCGCCCGCGATTGACCTCGGCACAAAACTCAATAGCGGGCAGGCCCGCTCCCACAGTGGCGGTGCTTCCTTCTAGTTCTTCGCCTGACGGGCCTTCACGATCTCGCGCACCTTGTTCGGGTCCGGCATGCCCTTGGCGACGATCTCCGGCTTGTCGCCCGAGGTGGTAAGCTCGATGGTGCCCACTCCAAACATGCGGTTCAGCAGCGACTGTGACACCTTCACCGTGCGCACGCCATCCAGATCAATCTCCGAGCGCTCCTTGCTGAGCAGGCCCTTCTCGTACAGCACGCCGTGCTCGGTCACGACCAGCTTCGACGACTTGTTCATCAGAAACCAGTACAAGAAGATGAGGATGCCGACGCCGACCGGCACCAGAATCAGCGCCAGGATGAAGCCCAGCGGGTTGCTTTTGAACATGGCGGGGTGGTGCGAATACAGTTCGTTCATGAGAAATCCTATGCTTATTTGTGGGAGCGGGCCTCGCCCGCGATCAAATCTCGCGCTTAAATCA
>JBBTKA010000220.1:0-6226 GCA_038059145.1 Pseudomonadota bacterium | reverse complement strand
CTTCTGTGCCGTCCGCAAGCTCATTGGCGGCTGGCGCAGCCTGTTCCAGCGCCGCCTCCAGTTTCTGCAGGGCTTCGTCCAGCAACTCACCACTCACGGCACCTTCGGTATTGCCGCTCCCACCCATCATCCGCAGCAGTGGCAGCGCCACGTGCCCCATCATGATGAACTCTCCTGCTTTGTCGCTCTTGAACTTGATGATCATAACTATCGGGGGTCAAAAATATCGGGGGTCAAAAAGATTAGGGGTCAGAGTAAAAATACAGTCTGTATTTTTACTCTGACCCCTAATCTTTGGCTAGCAGTTTAGAGTTGCAGCAGGACTCTCGCGTAAACGCGGCGGCCACGGCCATCGAACACCGAGGCGTCGTAGTTCAGCGAGCTGCTTTCACGGTAGGGCAGTTCCTCGTTGAAGGCATCCAGCACGCCGACGGTGAACATCGTGGTGCCATACAGCTCGTTCGCCCAGTCGTGGGTATAGCGGTATTGCACGTCCCAGGTCTGGTAGCTGTCGACACTCTTGCGCACCATCGAACGGACGAAGTCGTTGCCGTTTTCGTAGGTGGTCTGGTACGACAGATCGCGGTAGGAGCCGATATGTCGGTTGGTCACGGTGACGCCATGGGCATCACGATTCCAGCTGAACATGATGTTGCCTTTGTTGTCCGGCAGCGACCTCACCAGGTTGTCATCCCCCGTGGTTCCGGCGGCATCGAAGACGCCGATGTCCTTCAGGCCCAGTTCCAGCCCCGGCACGTCGACCAGTTTGTACTGACGCACATGGGTGTAATCCGTGCTGATGCCGAAGCGGCCCAAGTCGTTTTCCCAGCGATAGGCCAGTTTCAAGTCGATACCGTCCGCTTCGATTACGCCAGCGTTGATGGCGCTCAGCGTCAGTGTAATCAGGTTGGCGGTGTTGTCGTTAGCGGCGCGCTGAATGCCCGGCACAATGTACTTGCGGGGGTCGACCACGCAATCGAGCCGCTCCTTCGAGCCAGCGCCAAATTGCGTTGCCAGCGTGGTGGGGTTACAGGCCGTGTAGGGATTGGCGACAGAGCTGGAAACCGTGGAGTTCAGCACATAGTTCGCAGGGTTCGCGGCGGCTGCCGTGAACGCCTCGATCTCCGGTTGCAGAGCAGAGATCGGTGGCTGCGGCATGACGCGGTCTTCCACTTCGAAGCGCCATACGTCGGCCCCTACACTGAAGCCTTCCAGTGTGCCGCCCGGTGTCCACATGAAGCCGCTACTATAAGTATCGGCGTATTCGTTACCGACATCCGGCGCGGGTCCGCCCAGTGTGTAGGTAGTCTCCGCTTCGGCATTCTCGTTGGTAGGAGGCACCAGACCGGCACGTACGCGCTGACTGGAGATCGGATCACGGAACGTTACTGAGGAGGACTCCAAGCCGGCGTAGATGATGCCGATGTTCGGTGCCCGGAAGGACTGCGAGTACGAGCCCCGTACCAGCAGCTCTTCGATCGGTCGCCAGCTGATGGCGAACTTCGGCGATACTTCGCTGCCGATCTTGCCACCGTAGTCCTCGTAGCGCAGAGCGATCTGGGTCTCGACGTTTTCCCAGATCGGCAATGACAGCTCGCCGAACACCGCCTTCACGGTACGGTCATGGTCATAATTGAACGCACACAGCGAGCAGTCGAAGTTGTTGCTGACATAGTGCGTGGCGTTCGGTTTGCCGGTGGAGTCGTAACTCAGGATGGCATTGGGAATGCCGGGCAGGTTAAGCAGTGAGGCACGGGACTTGTTGTTCTGCTCCCGATACTGGCCACCGGCAGCAAACTGCGCCATGCCGCCGCCCATCTCGAACAGCTCGCCGGAGATGACCGCATCCACGACCGCCAGCTTGTTGCGCTTATCCACCACGTTGACGGTCTGGTTCATCCAGTCCATCAGCTCGGGACTGTTGGCCACCTTGGAGTTGGTCAGCGCGCTCAGGAAGGGGTTGTAGAACATACAGCCGCCCTGCCCCTGGTTGTTGCTGGTGAGGGCGTAAGACAGACTCTCCCGGGTCGTGAACACGAAACCGGGGAAGAAGGTCTGCGTCAGGCCGGCATAGTAGGTGTCCCAGGCATCGGTGCCGGGCTGGCGACCGAAGTCGAAGTCGGGGCGGCCGTTGGGGGTGCAGCCTGGTCCGCCGAGTCCGTTGGCAGCCAGCTCGGCGCGCTGACGGTTGAAGGTCTTGTAGGTCTGCTCCATGCTCGCGCCACTCCAGGAGTAGCTGACGTCATAGTTGTAGGTCTTGGAGCCGATCTCCAGTTCGCCACGCAGTCCGGTCTGGGCGCCAAGGGTCTGGTTCCAGGTCTCGTTGTTGTCGGCACCTGTGCGCGGAACGCCGGTCTTGACGCTGGTGTAGAACGCCACGTTTGGGCCGCCATTGGCCAGCGCCACTGGCGCATTGGGTATTGACGTTGGTCGGGTCAGACCCGCCATCGGCGCGTAGTAACCCAGGTTCATCACCTGTCCACGAGCACCCACGTGTCCGCCGGGCTGGGCGAGGAACACGGTTGGGCCACGTGAGGAGTTGTAGCCATCATCGGCGCGGATGGTGGTGGAGTCCGAGTATTGGAAGAATGAGTAGAATTCCGCCTCATTCTCGAAGGTGTGGTTGAAGGCGCCGGCGAAGCTGTCGCGGGTGGTCTCCTGAGAAATGAAGTTCCACTCGGAGTTGTCCTCCCAGCAGGTGCCTGCCCGGGCGCCACGTTCTTCACGCAGTCTGCCGATCTGGAACGGCGTGCCGTCTACCGACTTGCCGGTGTAGCAGCCGGGATCGGTGTAAACAGTATTGGCTGATCCGCCATCGGCGATGTTGGCGTTGGTGATGCCCTGATTGATATAGGCCGGATTTACCGTGCCCCCGAAGAAGGGGCTGGAAATCAGCGTGCCCGCGCTGCTGGCCGAGCCAAGGAACTCGGCGTTTTCATCGAAATAGTTGCCATATTGCACGGACACAGGATCGCGCTCGAAACGCTCGCCAGACAGTACAAAGTGAGTGTCGCCGTCCTCGGTCGCCCAGCCCCAGATGGCGCTGGCAGTCTTGTCGAAAAGGTCGCCCGCTTCGGCGATGCCCTGTATGTCGCCGTAGACTTCCAAGCCTTCAAAGTCGGTCCGCATGATCACGTTCACCGCACCTGCCACAGCGTCTGCGCCGTACAGCGCGGAGCCACCGTCAGTGAGTATTTCTACCCGCTCGGTCATCACCAGAGGAATGGAGTTCAGGTCGACGAATTCGCCGCCGCTGCGAGTCGTGGCGGCAGCAGAGACTTGCCGTTTGCCGTTGACCAGGGTCAGGGTCGAGTTCTCCCCGAGGTTGCGCAGGTTGACGTTGGCGCTGCCCGCGACCTGGCTGTTATCGCCGGAGCCGGGGTTGGTAATGGAACCGGAGTTGATTTCCAGATTCTTGATGACGTCCCAGATCACCGCGGCACCTTGTGCCTCAATGCTGTCACGGTTGACGACCTGTACAGGGGATGGCGCATCGATCGGTGTGCCCCGGATATAGGACCCGGTCACGACGACTTCTTCTACTTCGGGATCATCCTGTGCTGACGCGTTCTGCGTGGCAGCGATGGACATGGTTGCGAGAATAATTGCGGATGTGATGGCTTTGCGTCTGCTTGGAATGGATCCACGCATGTTGATTCCCCCGTGTTCTTATAATTTTGGGACTGATGTTGAACTTCAGCGTCAGCACTCAGTACAGCGGGAAATCCCTTTCGTTGCTTGCTATAAGGTCTCCGTATGGTTAGATCAAAGCCAGGTCAGTATAGGTCAGTCAAAATAATGAACGCAATCACTTTAATGACGTTGCTGTAACGCCGGTGGCCGTTGTGCTGTGGGGCGCGCCAATTTTGTGAATAGTAAAAAACTATCGTTATGCAAAAAACAATCAATTTCTAAGTGAGCTGGTGGATCGCATACGATGCCTGCATCAACCAACCAGGAGCCATCTCTATGTCACTCATCAATACCGTCATCAAACCCTTCAAAGCCACAGCTTTCCACAACGGCGCCTTCGTCGAAGTCACCGAAAAGACCTTGCTGGGAAAGTGGTCTGTCGTGTTTTTCTATCCTGCTGACTTTACTTTCGTGTGCCCCACGGAGCTGGGCGACCTGGCGGACAACTACGCAGAGTTCCAGAAGCGTGGTGTGGAAATCTACTCCGTGTCGACCGATACCCACTTTACTCACAAGGCATGGCACGACACCTCGGACACCATCGGCAAAATCAAGTACCCGATGATCGGTGACCCCACTGGCGCGATCAGCCGCAACTTCGAAGTGATGATCGAATCCGAAGGCATGGCCGAGCGCGGTACTTTTGTGATCGACCCGGAAGGCCGCGTGCAGATCGTCGAGATCACTGCCGGTGGCATTGGCCGCGACGCACAGGAACTGATGCGCAAGGTGAAGGCCGCCCAGTATGTCGCCTCTCACCCTGGCGAAGTCTGCCCGGCCAAGTGGAAAGAAGGCGAGGCCACTTTGGCTCCGTCGCTGGATCTGGTCGGCAAGATTTAAACTGAACTCTGTGGGAGTGGGCCGTGCCCGCGATCGATTTCCTACGCAGTAATCTATCGCGGGCACGGCCCGCTCCCACAGCTCTATTGCATAAATCGTACAAGGACACAGAGTCATGTTAGACGCCACCATGAAAAGCCAACTGAAAACCTATCTCGAGAGAGTCACGCAGCCGTTCGAGATTGTTGCCTCTCTCGACGACGGGGAAAAGTCGCGCGAGCTGTGGTCGCTGCTGCAGGACATCGTCGCGCTGACCGACAAGGTCACGCTGCGCAGCGATGGCACCGATGCGCGCGTGCCGTCCTTCGCGCTGCGACGCCCGCAGGGTGGTGTCAGCCTGAGCTTCGCCGGCATTCCGATGGGGCACGAGTTCACCTCTCTGATTCTTGCTCTGCTGCAGGTCGGTGGTCATCCGCCAAAAGTGTCTGCCGAGGTGGCAGAACAGATTCGGGGCATCGAGGGCGACTACGTGTTCGAGACGTATTTCTCGCTGTCCTGTCAGAACTGTCCGGACGTGGTGCAGGCGCTGAACGTGATGGCGGTGTTGAATCCACACATTCGTCATGTGGCCATCGACGGCGCGCTGTTTCAGAGTGAGGTGGAGCAACGTCAGGTGATGTCGGTTCCATCCGTGTATTTGAATGGTCAGCCATTTGCTTCTGGTCGCATGGGTGTAGAGGAGATTCTTGCGAAGATTGATACCGGTGCAGCTGCTCGCGATGCCGAAAAAATCAGTGCTCGCGAGCCATTCGATGTACTGGTAGTCGGTGGTGGTCCTGCTGGTGCGGCGGGTGCGATCTATGCGGCGCGCAAGGGCATCCGCACGGGCGTCGCGGCGGAGCGCTTCGGCGGGCAGGTGCTGGACACCATGGGAATCGAGAATCTGATTTCTGTCGCAGAGACCGAAGGGCCGAAGCTGGCGCGCGCACTCGAAGAGAATGTGCGGGATTACAACGTGGACATCATGAATCTGCAGCGCGCTTCCGCACTCGTGCCAGCGTCTGCGGCGGGCGGTCTGCACGAGATCCGTTTCGACAGCGGTGCCACTCTGAAGGCGAAGACTGTCATCGTTGCGACCGGTGCGCGCTGGCGTGAACTGAATGTGCCGGGGGAGAAGGAATATCGCAATCGCGGCGTTGCTTACTGTCCGCACTGCGATGGCCCGCTGTTCAAAGGCAAGCGTGTCGCCGTGATTGGTGGTGGCAACTCTGGTGTAGAGGCAGCGATCGATCTCGCCGGTATCGTGAGTCATGTGACCCTGCTTGAATTTGCCGACAAGCTGCGCGCCGACGCGGTGCTGCAGCGCAAGCTGTTCAGCCTGCCGAATGTCACCGTGATTGTCAGTGCGCAGACCACGGAGGTGGTTGGCGACGGTCAGAAAGTGACGGGGCTTGCTTACAAGGATCGCGTCAGTGGTGAGCCACGTGTCGTGGCGCTGGACGGCGTGTTCGTACAGATCGGTCTGCTGCCCAACAGCGACTGGCTCAAGGGGACGATCGATCTGTCACCGACCGGCGAGATCGTCACCGACGCGCGCGGCCAGACCAACGTGCCGGGCGTATTTGCGGCGGGCGATGTGACGACGGTGCCATACAAGCAGATCGTGATCGCCATGGGCGAGGGCGCCAGAGCCTCTTTGAGCGCGTTTGATCACCTGATCCGCCACTGACTTGTATTTGCCCGTGGGAGCGGG
>JBBTKA010000219.1:0-16020 GCA_038059145.1 Pseudomonadota bacterium | reverse complement strand
GTGCGCAGCAAGAACGTGCTCTCGATCCTCATGCAGTGCTTTGCCATTACCGCCCTGATCTCGGTGATCTGGCTGGTGATGGGCTACAGCATCGCCTTCGGTCCTGCGGAGAATGGATTCTGGGGAGGTCTCGACAAGGCCTTCCTCAGTGGCGTTACCAGAGAATCGGTGTGGGGGAATATCCCCGAACCGCTTTTCGTAGCCTTCCAGATGACTTTCGCCATCATCACTCCGGCGCTGATCGTCGGTGCTTTTGCTGAGCGCATGAAATTCTCCTCCATGCTGCTGTTCAGCGGCCTGTGGTCAATCTTCGTGTACTTCCCGGTGTGCCATTGGGTCTGGGCTGAACACGGCTGGCTGTTCCAGATGGGGCTGATCGATTTCGCTGGCGGTACCGTGGTCCACGTGACTGCCGGTGTCGCCGCCGTACTGACAGCCGTCCTGCTGGGCAAGCGTCACGGCTTCCTGACATCCCCCATGATGCCGCACAACCTGACGATGACCATCACCGGCGCAGGCATGCTCTGGGTGGGCTGGTACGGTTTCAACGCCGGCAGCGCTCTCGCCGCCAACGGCAGCGCGGGTACGGCTCTGCTGGCAACCCATATGTCTGCGGCCGCCGGAGCAATGACCTGGATGAGCATCGAATGGATCAGGCATGGCAAGCCCAGCGGGCTGGGAGCAGTCACCGGCATGGTGGCTGGACTGGCAACCATTACACCAGCCTCCGGATCGGTAGGCCCTGCCGGTGGCATGCTGATCGGCATCATGGGCGGCGCGCTATGTTTCTTCGCTACCTATTACCTCAAGCACAAGGTCAAGATTGACGACTCTCTGGACGTGTTCCCGGTACACGGTGTTGGCGGCATCCTCGGCACGCTGATGGCTGGTATATTCGTATCTCAAGAACTCGGTGTATTCAGTGGCAACGGTTACGCAGAAGGCATGACCATGGGCTCACAGCTGGGCGTTCAGGTGATCGGCATCCTGGCCACAGGCGCCTATACTGCGGTAGTGACCTACATTCTCATCAAGCTGGTGGCAGTCGTGACCTCCGGGCTCCGTGTCAGTGACGATGAGGAGCAGATCGGCCTGGACATCGCCGACCACGACGAGAAAGGCTATTCCATGTAATGCCCTGCTCCTGATGTATGCTGTGCGGCGGGAGCAGATGAGTGCTCTCGCCGTAACAGGAGAATCTTGCATGACCGGCACACGTACCGCATTGATCCTGCTTATTGGCGCCGCCCTGCTCGCAGGCTGCCGCCGCGATGATCCCGCTCCCGTTGACACTGCCCCCCCTGCCGCCGCACCCGCGCTGAGCCTGTCAATCCTGTCGACACGACCCGACATGGTGACTGGCGGTGACGCGCTGGTGCAACTGGACAGCAGTGGCATCTTGACAACCGATCTGCGCGTCACACTGAACGGCAACGACATCAGCGCCACCTTTCTCGAAGCCGCCTCTGACGCCAGCGAAGCAACTTCCGTGCAGCCTCTCGCGCAACCTCTCGTGCAACCTCTTCAGGTGCTCGTGGCAGGCTTGCATGAAGGACCGAACACCTTGCTGGCGACCTCCGGCTCGCTCAGTGCGGAACTGAGACTCATCAACCATCCACTGACTGGGCCGGTTTTCTCAGGGCCGCACATCCAGCCCTTTATCTGCACCACTGTGGAGGAGGGGTTGGGCGAGCCGCTCGATGAGTTCTGCACCGCTGTCTCGCAAGTCGGCTATGTCTATCGTTCCAGAGAGGGTGTCTTCAAACCGATCACAGACGTGACCCAGCCCTACCCAGTCGACATGATCACCACAACCACCAATCAGGGCGAAACAGTGCCCTTTGTCGTGCGCGTAGAGTCGGGCACTATCAATCGCTCCATTTATCACATGGCCGTGCTGGATGATCCTCGCCGCACCTATGGGAAGTGGGCCCCAGAGCTGGGCTGGAATGAGCGACTGGTCTTTACCTTCGGGGGTGGCTGCGGCACCAATTACAATCAAGGTTCGCGCAGTAGCGAATCGGTGCTGGATGCCATGATCCTCGGCAAGGGCTTCGCCCACGTGGTGTCGTCATTCAACGTCATGGGGCATCAGTGCAATGACAGCCTCTCTGCAGAAACACTGATGATGCTGAAGGAACACTTCATCGAGAATTACGCGGTGCCGCAATGGACGGTAGGCTTCGGCGGTTCAGGCGGCGCTATCCAGCAGCTGCTGATCACTCAGAATTTTCCAGGCCTGCTGGACGGCCTGCTGCCCAGCTTGAGCTTCGCGGACTCGTTCAGCGTGCGGCCGGGAGTGACTGATTGCCGCCTCCTGATCAATTACTTCGAGAAAAATCCTCAGCAGTGGCCGGATGACAAACGTGAGGCGGTTGAAGGTTACTCCACTGGCACTTGCGCCTCGTGGAATCGCACCTTCATCGATGTGATCGTGGCCGACACCGGTTGCGGCATCCTCCAGGAATTGATCTACAACCCCGAGACCAATCCGCAGGGAGCCCGCTGTACTATCTATGACACCAACGTCGCGACACTGGGTCGTGACCCGGTGACGGGCTTTGCCTATCAGGCGCTGGACAACACCGGCATTCAATATGGATTGAAAGCACTGCAAGCGGGGGTCATCACCGTCGACGAGTTCATTCATCTGAACCAGCACATCGGCGGCTATGATCGCGACGGCAACCCGGCGAGCACTCGGACCTCTGCGCAGCTGGAAGGACTCTACAACGTCTACCTGGCGGGCCGTGTGAATATGGGTGCGGGGGGACTCGGCAGCGTGCCGATCCTGCATTACCGCAGTTACAACGACGCCACTGGCGACATTCATGATCGCTTCCGGGACTTTCAGATTCGCGAACGCCTGCTGCAGGCCAACGGCCGGACGGATAATCAGGTGATCTGGATCTACGGAGCCCGCGAGCAGGCGTCGATGGTAGCCGAGCTGGCACTGGATACGATGACTGCGTGGCTGGATGCGTTGCAGGCAGACCATTCAGAGGTCGCGGCCATAGACAAGGTGGTACGCGCGAAACCCGCTGCTGCGGTGGATGCGTGCTGGGATCTGCAGGGCAAAAGAATCGAGGAGGAATTTGTGTTCATGGGCGAAGGGCAGTGCAACACGCTCTACCCTTCCCATACCAATCCACGCCTGGCGGCTGGTGCACCGCTGGTTGACGACGCCATCAAATGTGCCCTCAGGCCACTGACACGCAGCGACTACCCTGCGAGCCTGAGTGATACTCAGTGGACGCAGCTGCAGTCAGTCTTTGCGGAAGGTGTCTGCGATTACAGCAAACCGGGGAGCGGTCAAGAGCCGTTGGCAGGCACCTACCTCCACCTGCCGCTGTGACCAACCCTGTGGGAGCGGGCCTTGCCCGCGATAAAGTTGGCGTTCTGATTTCACAGTCGGCAGATTAGAAATCGAAGAAGTAGATCTGCAGGTTGAACTGGAAACGCGGATCCGGATCCCAGTCCTCGTCGCGCTCCATCACCAGCTGCGGCACCAGCTCCATGACCAGCCAGTCCTCGTGCACGGCCTTCCGATAGACGGTCTGCGCGTAGTAACTTTCCACACGCTGGGTAGGCTGACTGACCCCGATCACGCCACCCTCATAAGTCAGCGTCTCGCGCTCACCCAGAGTCTGATGCACAGAGACTGTCTGTGCGAACTCGAAGCCCTTGTCCTTTTTCCAGTAGTTCACATCGGTGTCGACGCGCAGAAACATGTCTTCGCGCAACTCCCGGCTGAAATAAATCCGTGACTCCTGCCCCCACCCATCCGTGTGGTAATAGAGAATGCGGTTATCCGCACCGAACAACCAGGTGTCGTTGAGCTGGTGATTGTAGCGTGCGCGAAAGCGATAAAACGGATCGAGCGGGATGCGTCCCTTGACGCCCACGTCATGATTGAAACGCAGCCCATTCGAGCGGCGCGGCATCTCGTAGCTGAATCCACCCGTGAAAGACTGTGGTCGCACATTGCTCAAACGCTGATTCTGCAACGAGTCGAACTCGGTCTGCTCAGATTCGAAAATCAACTTCCAGCGCTCGCTTGCTCGCGGTAAATCAACGCGGCCGCTGAGGCGCAGGTTCGAGTGATAATTGCCAGTCCCACTGACCTGCTGGTTGATCTGCAGGCGCAGATAGCTCTCGTTACTGTACTCGCCCACCGTATCACCGGCCAGCCAGTCATCAAGATAACTGCCGATACCGGAAACATTGCGGGACACCGTGTCTCTGCGCGACTCCAGCCAGCTCCAGGCGGAGGTATCCGTTAGAGTCGGCAGCTGCAATCCCGGATCATTGTCATCCGCTGCATGCAAGGTCGGGGTGGCTAAAAACGCCAGGAGGGCCAGCTGGCCAGCAACATGATGCCTGTGTGAACGTGGTCTGATTTTCGAGAAAGATTTCATGGCGGCTACCTGCTTAAAACTTCGGCATAGCGGCATGTTACCAGATGCAGGTGACAACGTCGCAATGCAATTGCAGGGGATAAAAACAACGCGATGCCGCGTTTAATGAACGTGCGGAACATCCGCAGCGAGAAAGGTGATGACCCACTCCGAGCCATGATGCAGAGGGCTGACCAGCAACATCAGCCCGAGCAAAATACTGACGCCAAGCAGGAACAGTTGCCAGGGCTTCGGTGACACGCGGGTGGCGAAGTTCAGCAGCGCCATGATGCGCGTCTCCACCTCGCGCTCGGCGAAGCCAAGCACCCCCATCGGCAACGGCGCCGGGTGTGCCATGAGCAGGCGCTTCACCTTGACCAGCGTCTCGGCGACGGCGATGTGACCGAATTTTTCTGCGGCCCGAAAGTCGCACGCCTCCTCCGTCATCAACTGCAAATCCGCCATCATCTGTCGGGCCAGGCTCTGCGAAAGGATGGCGCTGCACAGTCTTGCCAGCAGCAGCCGCAAATTGTCTCTGCGCTCCTGATGCGCCTGCTCGTGTCGCAAAATGATCGACAGATCCCTTTCATCACAGCCCTGCGCCAGACCATCGCTGACATAGATACTCGGATTCCACCAGCCCAGCGTAAACACCAGCGGGCACTGCGACTTGATCGCGTAATACTCGCCGCGCGAGCGCCCCAGAGAGCTGAACTGGCGATGCAACTGCACTGAGCGGCGCATGGTCAGCAGGAACTGCGCGCTGAGCAGCACAAATACAATCGACCCGATAACGACCCCAAACCAGGCCAGGCCGTCGGAGTGAATGATTGGAGCATGCTCCAGACAATCGGTATGACAGTGGGCCTCTACAAACACGGATTCCACCGTGGGCATAAACAGAATCAGGGTGCTGGAAATGCTGGCCAGAAAAGGCACAGTCCAATAGAACAGCAGCAGAGCGCTGCCATAGCGGGGATGCAGGCGAAACAATAACGGCCGAACCACCGGGTAGATCACGACAAACAAAACGCTGAGCAACACCCACAGCACCAGCCAGATGGCAGAGAAGGTGCCGAGCACGTTGATCATTCTGCCCTCCCGCCCAGCTCCTGCTTCTTTCGTGCGATCAACGCTTCGAGATCGCTGAGCGACTTTTCATCGAGATCTGCCGCGACATTCACGAAACTGCTGAGAATGGTTTCAAGCCTGCCGTCGTGAAGCAGATGAATGACGTCACCCATCAGGCGCGCCAGCAGATTGGAGCGTGACACACTCGCGTAGTAGGTGTAGGCGTGTCCGGATTTGATCCGGTCGACGAGGCCCTTCTTGTAAAGCCGTTCTAGCGTTGACTGCACAGTACTGAGTGTCGGTTGCTTGTTGGAGGGAATATTACTGCAGACATTCTTCGCATCCTGATGCGGCTGCTGCCAGAGAGCCTCCATCACCAGAAGCTCCAGCTCGCCCAGCGTATTGGGCAGCACATTGGAAGAAGAACGTTTTTTTATCATAGTCACTAAAAACCGAGTGCTAAGCGGTTTTCTCCGCAGCCTATTAATCCTTGAAAATCATTGGGATGAAAATAACAAACCATTCCATATAGCGATTTTTCTTCTGCATATTCCAAGCCCGCACCTATACTTCTGCGCAGTCTTCAGGACCACAATAACACAAGAAAATTACAATACAAACAAGGGACTAACATGAGACACCCAAGGAATTGCACTCTGTGACCAGTCACCCAACGAAACTCCTGGCCGCCGCGATTGCACTGACCACTGCCTCTCCCCTTAGCAGCCCCCTTCACGCGGCCGGTCTCACTGGCAACCGCGTGGAAGAGATCACCGTTCTCGGCAACAACAACGCTTTGACCGGCAATCCGCTCTCTGCAACCGAGGGTGTCGTTTTCGGTGCGCAACTGCAATTGCGCCCGATTTCCCGGCCCGGCGAATTGCTCGAATTCGTTCCCGGCTTGATAGCAACCCAGCACAGCGGTGAAGGCAAAGGGAATCAATACTTCCTGCGCGGTTTCAACTTGGATCATGGCACCGACCTGGCGCTGAAAGTCGACGGCCTGCCCGTCAACATGCCATCCCATGCCCACGGCCAGGGCTATGCGGACCTCAACTTTCTGATTCCGGAACTGGTCGAATCGCTCGCCTACCGCAAGGGGCCTTACTATGCCGAGGTCGGCGACTTTGGCACAGCGGGCTCCTCCGAGTTTACCTACTCGGACAAGCTCGAGCAGGGCAATCTCAGCCTCACGGCCGGCGAGAATGCCTATCGCCGCGCGTTCGCCGGGCAGTCATTCGAGGCGCTGGCAGGCGACATCACCGTCGCGGGAGCTCTCACTGATTATGCCGGTCCCTGGAAGCTGGATCAGGAGCTGGACAAGAAGAACGGCGTGCTCAAATACCATCGGGAAACGGACAACCGCGCCTGGAGCATCACCGCGATGGGCTACGACAACTCGTGGGCTTCGACGGACCAAATTCCCATGCGTGCCGTGCAGAATGGCACCCTGCATCGCTTCGGCAATGTCGATGCCAGCGATGGTGGCGAGACCCACCGCCACAGTCTGTCCTTCGACTGGAGCCAGGATCGTGGCGATGAGCGCCTGACATTCGATGGCTATGTACTGGACTACGGCTTGACGCTGTTCTCCAACTTCACTTACTTCCTGGAAGACCCGCTGCGTGGCGACCAGTTCGAGCAGGCCGAAGATCGTCGCGTCTTCGGCCTCAATGCCCGGTATCAGCGCGATATGAATTTGGCAGGTGTGCCCGCGACACTGAGTCTTGGCGTGCAGAACCGCACCGACAATGTCGATGTGGGCCTCTACAAGACTCAGCAGCGCGTGCGCCATGCCATCACGCGTGAGGATGATGTGCAGCAATCGCTGAACAGCGTGTATGGCTCACTTGAACAGGAATGGTCCGAGAAATTTCGCAGTGTCACCTCTGTGCGCGCAGATCATTATCGCTTCGACGTCGATGCCAGGCTGCCCGTGAACGCCGGTCGCGGCAGCGAGACGCTGCTCAGCCCGAAACTGAATCTCATCTATTCGTCGAGCCCCGCGACCGAGTATTTCTTCAGTGCCGGTCAGGGCTTTCACAGCAACGATGCGCGCGGCACTACGATCAGGATCGATCCGGTGAGCGGTGACCTGGCCGACGCAGTGGATCCGCTGTCCAAAGCACGCAGTGTGGAAGTGGGGGTGCGGACATCGCTGGTGCCCAATACGCAGATCGCGGTCTCGATGTTCTCGATGCAGCTGGATTCCGAGCTGATTTACGTGGGCGACGCGGGCGCCACCGAGGCACTGGGCGAGAGCAAACGTCGCGGCATTGAACTGGGTGCCATCTACGCGCCAAAGCCGTGGCTGTTGATCGACACCGACCTGACTTTTACCAAAGCACGCCTGGCAGGCGTCGGCGCGGCTGACCGCATCCCCAATTCAGTGGATCGCACCGCCTCGCTGGGGTTGATCGTCAATGACCTGGAAAAGTGGAGCGGCGGGTTGCGCATTCGCTATCTGGGGGAAGCTCCGTTGATCGAAGACAACTCCGTCATTTCTGAAGCCACCGTACTCGTCAACGCACAGGCGACCTACGCCCTGAATCCCGACTGGTCCGTGACGCTTGAGGTGCTGGATTTATTCGACAGCCAGGACAATGACATCACCTACTTCTACGAATCGCAGTTGCCGGGAGAGACGGCCCCTCGGGATGATCTGCACTTCCATCCGGTGGAACCCCGCAGCATGCGGGTGACTCTGCAGGCGCATTTTTGATGAAGGGCGAGCCGAGTTTCCTCTGGCCAAACGGCTAGAGGAAATCCATGTCACCGGCAGTCAACCACCAGACCCCTGCAAGCTCTTCGGCCAGCGGTCCGCGTGTCCAGCTATTGCAGGGAATCTCGATGCCAAGGTCCCTCTCTTCACAGCCCGGCAGCGTAAAGAGCCGTGCGTGAGCGCTGGTGATGCGGCAGCACAAGGTCGTGCCGGATTCGGATAAATGCGCAATCAATGCGCTGAGCTGGGCGGGTATGTTCGCAACTGGGCCGATGATATCCATCAGCAAGCGCCCGCCCTCGTGGTTCTTCAATATGGCCAGCGCGCCCACCTCTGCGGTGTTGCGATGACGCAGCGCCACACATTCGTAGCCACCGGTGGACCACAACGGATGTGAGCAATAGCGATAGTGCAGATAGGCGTAGTCACGCACGCCGATGACATGAGCGCGCAGATCCTGCGCCATCAGCTGCCATGACGCATCGACTGTTGCGGCGTTGTCAGCATCGTCCAGCGCGAACGATGCCACGACAAAATCGGTCGGTGCGGAGTCGTGTGGCGCAGCAGAGAGCGCCATGTAATGCAATTCGATAAAACTGTCGGTCGTCTCATACAACCCGAGCCGCTGGGCCATCTGCAGCACCCGCTTGTTGGGGAAGCCGAAGCCCAGCAAGTGCTCGGCCGCATTCCCGATGTGTTGTTCCAGAAACGTGGCGGCTGTCTTGAAGAACAGCGTGTCGCGGTTGGCGAAGCTGCGATACTCCGGCATTACCATCACGTCACAGATCTGGATAGCTTTCTCAGGCTGACCGAAGAAGCGGATATCGCGTGGCGCGCCACCGTAGTGGCCGACCAGCAAGCCGTCTACTCTTGCGCAGATGGCGCGGCCCCGGCCATTGCCGTATTTCCAGTGCCAGATTGCAGGATCAAACCGCGCGTCGAAACTGCTTTCGAAGACAGGCTTGATCTCGTCGGCACTAAAAGAGTCGATACTGCCGTAGACGACGTCGTGCGCAGACGTTGGACCGCAGCGCAGATCGAGCAAGGTATACCCCAGACGACCTTCCACGAACTTTTCATGCATGGTGGCGAGCGCGACGCTGAGCGCGGCAATCGCGGCCTTGTCCATTTGCAGAGTCGCAGCGACTCCGTCGCGGTGCTTGTGCAGCAATTTCTGGAACAATTCGAGACCCGGCGCAACCTCCCTACCCAGTTGCTGTTGTCGTTCCACCACCATGCCGCAGCGCTCCGCGAACTGCAGAAAATGCGCTAACAACGGGCGCGGCTCCGGCACGCGGCGCTGATCATCCAGCAGAAACTCGTCGATGATCAGCAGCTGGCCACCGGGACGCAGCAGTTCCCGGGCGCGAGTAAGCAGCAGGACGGGATCGAGATATTGCGCAGACTGTTCGAGCACCATGACATCGAAACGTTCGTCCGCATGCCACTGGCTGAATTCTGTGCAATAGAACCGTACGTCTCCCACTTCGCCATCGTCACCCACCGACATTACATGGTGAAACTCTTCGGGTGTGTTGGTGAGAGCCACAACGCGATACCCCTGAGCGCCGAGCGCGCGTGCCAGCGCTCCGCTGCCAAATCCCCACTCCACTACGCTGGCCGGGGCAGGCAACACATAAGACTGCAGCAAGGCCTGTGCACGCGATTGCGCCGCGTCGTAATCAGTCGGTTCAACGGCTGCGGCGTCGAAGAGCCCGAAATGCAGGAGTACGGCCTGCTCATCAGTCGCCGCGCTTTCAAGCGCGAGGGTCTGCCCGTAGACATTCAGCGGGAAGGGAAGGAGACGGAAATTCATCAGGATCAGCGTGTTGCTCGGTATCGGGATCGGTGCTGCACTATAACTGGTTCGCCGAACGGGAGCAAAAACGCTGCCCGCCCTGCGGCAAACCGCCAGACACTGGGGTAGAATGCCGATCATGAAAAATTCCAACGGCAAAGGCACTGCGCTCGACAATATCCTGCATCTTCTGCGACCGGAGGCGGCGGGTGGCAACAGCTCTTCGCGGCAGGCGTTGCTGCGCCTGATGCTCCTGCGCCTGTTGGTCACCGTCCTCAGCATTGTCGGCGCGCTGATTTTCAATGCCTTTTCGCCCCTGGTGGTGCCGCTGACACTGATTGGCGTCATGGTCGCCGTCATACTGGTCTCGGTCATGCTGGGCTACTGGCGACTGCGCCGCAAGATGGTGATCTCGCAGCGCGAACTCTTCGGTCATCTGGTGATGGACGTGATCTTTCTGGTGATCATCGTGTATTACACCGGCGGTGCCAGTAACCCTCTGATTTCATATCTGCTGGTGTTGCTCGCCGTTGGTGCCACCTTGCTCACGCAGTTCTACGTCAACATCTTTGCTGCCACCAGCATCGCCCTCTACTCCTTCTTTCTGTTCAGTGAACTGCAGACCGACCATACCGACCACCTCATGGTCAATTTCCAGTTGCACCTGGTGGGGATGTGGGTCACCTTCGTGGTCAGCGCCCTGCTCATCACCCTGTTCGTCACGCGCATGGCGGAAGCGATTCGCAGTCGCGAGCTGACGCTGGCCAAGGCTCGGGAAAACGAGATGCGCAATGAGCAACTGGTTGCAATCGGCACGCTCGCGGCCGGTACCGCCCACGCACTCGGGACGCCCCTTTCCACGATGGCGGTCCTGTTGACCGATCTGGACAAGATGAGCGAAGAGCAACTGCACAGCAGCAACATCAAGCCGGACATCAGCCTGCTCAGGCAGCAGGTCATGCGCTGCAAGGATTCTCTCGGCCAGCTCACGCGCTTCTACAACAAGTCAGACTCGCGGCATCCTGAAAGCGGGAGCCTGGGCACGTTCATGGAGGACATTCGCGATTACATCGTCAACATCCATCCCCGCGCCAACATCAGCTTTACGCTCGGCGAGGGTGCACAGGACGCCCGAATCTCTTCCGATCTTACGTTGCGCCACGCCGTCATCAATCTGATCGAGAACGCGATTCGCGCGGCACGCAGTCTCGTCACCGTCACCGCGAATCTGACCAGAGATGACACGCATGCAATCGAGATCACCGTCGGCGACGACGGCCCCGGTATTCCCGAATCGGTAATGGAAAATATGGGAGAGCCCTTCATCTCAACCCGCAAAGACAGCATGGGCCTCGGCATCTTTCTCGCCAACGCCGCCATTCACCGCAGCCGTGGCAGCATCGAAATGTTCAATCTGAAAACGGGAGGCGCCAGGAGCATCATCCGCCTGCCGCAGAGTACAAGTGACAGCGTGGCGCAGAGCCTCACCGGGGACAAGAATTGAGCGAACCTGGACATGACATGAATGGCAGCATGCACGGCGGCAAGATGCTGCTGGTGGAGGACGATGAGGTATTCGCGCATGTGATCGGCAGAGCGATGCGGCAGCGCGGTTATGATGTGACCCATGCGGGAAACCTGCTAGATGCCAAGGCCCGCATCGAAGAACTGAATCGCGAGGACGACATCTTTGACCAGGCGATTCTCGATCTCAACCTCGGCGGGCATTCCTCACTCGAACTCATTCCCCTGCTGAAAGAAGTGAACGTCCATACGCAGATTCTGGTGCTCACCGGCTACGCCAGCATCGCTACCGCCGTCGACGCCATCAAACTCGGCGCCACCAACTACCTCGCAAAACCCGCCGATGCCGATGAGATACTTGCCGCGCTGGAACTGGACACGGAGAACCTGGCCGAACATCACGCGTCTATTCAGGAGCCAATGTCAGTCCGCCGTCTGGAATGGGAGCACATTCAGAAGGTGCTCAAAGAGAACGATGGCAATATCTCGGAAACCGCCCGGCAACTGAAGATGCATCGCCGCACGCTGCAGCGCAAACTGCAGAAGAGGCCAGTGGCGCGCTAGAGTGCATCAACTCCCGAAACACCAGAAACGTCAGCAACTTCAACAACGTCGGAAGCGCCTTGAAGAGCGATCAGTCTGCAGCAATTCAGCGCCGCATCAGCGGCACCGAGTTCAGATGTCGACCACCGTCGACGATCAAAGTTTCACCAGTGACGATCTGCGGCCCGGTGATGAAATGCAGAATCGCTTCCGCCACCGTGTCCGGACACGCGGTCACTCCCAGTGGCGCATTGCGTTCATTGTGCGCTTTCGCAGCCTCGTATTGAGCCTCGCCCAATCCCTCCCGCAACCAGTCTCCCTGAATGAACCCGGGGCAGACGGCGTTGATACGGATCTTGGGTCCCAGTGCCCGCGCCAATGAGAGCGTCATGGTCACCAGTGCGCCTTTGGATGCGGCATAGGCGACAGAACTGCCCACCCCAGTGATGGCAGCGGTCGAGGCGACATTCACCACGACGCCACCTTGTTCCTGCGACTGCATGGCGGCCGCCGCTGCGCGGATCATCTGATAAGGACCGATCACGTTCACCGCGTAGATTGATTGAAAATCCTGCGCATCCAGCCCTTCAAGATCACTGTGCTCGCAGAACTTTGTGGTCCCGGCATTATTGACCACAATATCCACATGCCCCCATTTTTTCAGGGCCTGATCTACCATTGCCCGGCATTCGACATCGCTGGCAACATTGGCCTTGCACATGAGCATCTCCACGCCGAGTCGTTCGCAGGCGCTTGCCACCTGCACTGCTGCATCGGCACTGCGACTGTAATTGATCACGACATGACAGCCCTGTGCTGCCAGCAAGCGGGCTGTTGCGGCACCGACGCCGGTTCCCGATCCTGTGATAATGGCTACTTTCCCTCTGATGTCTTTCATTGCGGACCTGCCTTTTCTTGAGAACCTGCGGGATTCTACTCCACAACTCTCGCCAGAACGACGGCGAAAACGTTGAATTGCGTTGCAATGAAGAGCCGGTTAGTTACAATGCGTAACACAAAAAAAGCATAGATCAGGCCAGCAGGCGCGCTATACTTTTGCGCCGTCCCTTGGCCCCAATCGACCTTGAATGCTAAGTCCGCACCAAATCTTTCTAACCGCCCTGATTTTTTACACATTGAACTGAGCCACGACCATGACGCGCGCGTATTAACCATCGTCGATGCTCTGACCCCTGTATTGAAATGAATCCGACTCCGCCTGGCAGCGAATGGCTGCGAGTGAAGATCGGAAAAGATATTTAAAAACTGGAGACCCAAGTGAAATCAAAACATGCAGTGGCCGTCGGTCTGTTCGTGGTCGTGGTGATATGGATGGCATTGCCACGTGAACGTGGTGCCCTGGATGATGGATTTGCATTGCCGGAAACCGGCGCTGACATTACTGCTGTGACAGACAGCACCAGTATCACCAATGACAATCAGAGCGTTACTGTGCGGGTAGCCGCTATCAATGCGCAGAATTTCGTGGAACGCGTGCGCGTGCGCGGTCAGACCAAAGCCTTCCGCCATGTCGATGTGCGTGCCGAAGTCTCCGGACGAGTCGTGGCAACTCCGGTGGCAAGAGGAGCAAGGGTAGAGGCTGGCGATCTGCTTTGTGAAATTGCAGTCGACACGCGTGCCGCCGATCTGCAGGAAGCCCGCAGCCGTCAGGAAGAAGCACAAATGGAATATAGCGGCGCACTCGACCTTCAGGAGCGCGGTCTGCAATCGCGTGTTGCCATCGCTCAGCTCAAGGCGGCACTGGATGCAACCACGGCAGCCGTAACCCGCGCGGAATTGAATCTGAACAGAACCCGCATCACTGCCCCTTTCGCAGGCATCATGGAAACCCGTGCCGTGGAAGTAGGTAACCTGATGGACATGGGTGGCACGTGTGCCTCATTACTCGATGATTCTCCCATGCTGCTGATCGGCCAGGTTCCAGAAACCGATGTGGGCAAACTCACAATTGGAGCACCTGTCACAGCGACGTTGCTGAGCGGCGAAACTGTTGAAGGAAAACTGACCTACGTGTCCAGAGCTGCCGACACCAATTCACGCAGCTACGGCATCGAAGTTGAAATCAACAGCGGTTACGACGCCATCCGTCAGGGTATCACCGCAGAGATTTTCATTTCGGGAGCCGAGACACGCGCGCACCTCATTCCCCCGTCGGCCCTCACACTGAACGACGAGGGTATCATGGGCGTGAAGATTCTCGATCAGAACAACGTCGTGCAATTCGTGCCGGTGACAGTGATCGGCGAGAACACGACCATCGATACGGGGATGTGGGTCCTCGGCCTGCCGGAGCAGAGTGTCGTCATAACGCTTGGTCAGGAGATCGTATTCCCCGGGCAGACAGTCAGCTCCGATGCCAGCTTGTCCACACTCAACGATTCCGCGCAGTAGGAAAGGGGTTCACGCCATGCACTACATAAAGGCCGCGATTTCCAGAGCAAGAACCACCCTCAGCGTGTTCGTGATGATCATGCTGACAGGTCTGCTGTCCTACATGTCCATCCCGGTGGAGTTGAACCCGGACGTCACTGTGCCGATCGTCGTCACCACCATCATCCATGAGGGAATCTCCCCGGAAGATGCTGAGCGACTTCTGGCCAAGCCCACAGAAGTGGAATTGAAGACCATCGAGGGCGTCACGCAGATCAGCTCCTTCTCCAGCGAGGGTGCGGCGACGGTGATCGTGGAGTTCGATGTGAGCTTCGACGCCAGCGAGGCGCTGCTCGAAACCCGCGCCGCCATCGACAAGGCCAAGGCAAGATTCCCTGGGTCCACAGAAGAACCGCTGGTGCAGGAAGTATCTGCCGCCACCGCGCCAGTCGTACAAATTGCAATCAGCGGCGAGGGAGTTCCCGAGCGCGTGCTGTTGCAAGTCGCGCAGGATCTGCAGCGCGAGATCGAAACACTGCCGGAAATCCTGAGCGCCGACATGGTCGGCAATCGAGAAGAACTGCTTGAGGCGATCATCGACCCCGCGCAGCTGGAAACCTATGGACTGACCAACCAGCAGATCGTGCAGGCCGTGAACAACAACAATCGCCTGATCCCTGCCGGTGCCGTCAATACCGGCCAAGGCAGTTTCTCAGTCAAGCTGCCCGGCCTCATCGAATCGGAGCAGGATCTCTTCGATCTGCCCATCGCCGCCAACAACAATGGTGTGCTGACGCTCAGTGACATCGCCGAGATCCGCCGCACGTTCAAGGACGCACAACGCTACTCGTTTGCCGATGGTCAGCGCTCCATCTCCATCAACGTTCAGAAGCGCAAGGGCGCCAATCTGATTGCCGCGATGGACAAGATCGACGCCATCGTCAGGACCATGTTGCCGGACCTGCCGCCCGCCGTAAAAATCTCCTACAACAACAACACGATTCCAATCGTCGTTGAGCAGAACCTCGGGCTGCAGGGCAACATGGTGTCTTCCATGGTGCTGGTACTGATCGTGGTCATCGCGGCAGTCGGCGTGCGTTCCGGAATCATCGTGGCGCTGGCCGTTCCCTTCTCGTTCTTTTTCGCCTTCATCATCATTTCGCTGCTCGGCTTCACCTACAACTTCATGGTGATATTCGGGATGCTGCTGGGGCTCGGGATGCTGATCGACGCGGCGATCGTGATGGTGGAGTTTGCCGACACCAAGATTGCCGAAGGCTATACACGGATGGATGCTTACCAGGAAACCATCACCAGAATGTTCTGGCCGATCACCGCATCGACACTCACGACACTGGCCGCCTTCCTGCCGATGATGTTCTGGCCCGGTATCGCCGGTGAATTCATGCGCTACCTGCCAATCACCGTATTTGCGGTGCTGGTTGGATCGCTGCTCTACGCCCTGCTCTTCGCCCCGGTCATTGGAGCCTTGTTCGGTAGTCATACACCGATTAAGGGCAAGGAGCGCTCTGGAGATTATGACGAGGTCGACACCGCACACCTCACCGGCGTCA
>JBBTKA010000218.1:4471-7297 GCA_038059145.1 Pseudomonadota bacterium | reverse complement strand
ATAAATCCGCATTCGACGCCATGTAGCCAGTCTGCTCCGATCCCGCAATCGGATGGGCCGGAACGAATTGACCCGATTCAGGTCCGAAAATCGCCTGGAAATCGACCACGACGCTACCTTTGACACTGGCGGCATCAGTCAGAATTGTTGTGTCCGAGACCACATCTTTAAGGTCTTCAAACACCCGCCGTACTGTCAGCGTAGGGACGCAGATGAGAATGACATCCGCCTTGACAGCAATCGATTTTAGATCGGTAGACCATTCGTCGATGACCCCATCGGCCTGAGCTTGCTGCAGAGGACGCTCGTCACGGCCACAGGCGTAAATCGCACGACACAGACCGCCCGCGCGCAGCCCTCGGGCGACCGAGCCACCAATCAGCCCAAGCCCGACAATCAGTACACTCTTGTTCTGCAATAGATTCATGCTGCGTTCCCACCCGCACCGCTCAAAGCCGCCGGGTAGGAGCCGAGAGTTTTGATCTTGACTGCACGCCCCTGCAATTGCGCGAAGACACTCTGTACAGCGGGGTCGTCACGGTGTCCTTCGAAATCGATGAAAAACACGTAATCCCAGATACTGTCCCTGGCGGGGCGCGCCTCGATTCTGGTCAAACTGACCTGCTGCTTCTCGAACGGTTCGAGGACGCGGAATAAGGCCCCGGGCTTGTTTTCGGTATAAACCAGTATTGAGGTTTTATCGCGACCTGTCGGCAATGTCAGATCACGAGCCAGCACCAGAAAGCGCGTGCTGTTATTGCGCTGATCCTGTATGCGTCGCGCCTCAATTTTCAAACCATAAAGCCCTGCAGCCCTCTCTCCAGCGATGGCCGCCACGCTGGCATCTTCCGAGGCAAGGCGCGCCGCTTCCGCGTTACTGCTGACTTCCTGGGTAGGGACTTGCGGCCAGTGCGTCTTCAACCAGCGCCGACACTGCGCGAGTGATTGTCGATGGGACACAATGCGAGAAATTTTTCCTGCTTCGGCATCCTGACGCATCAGGAAATTGTGCTCGATGGGAATGATGACTTCGGCAATGATGTGGAGCGACGTGTCGATCAGGCAATCCTGGGTATTGTTCACGGCTCCTTCCGTGGAGTTTTCAACAGGGACTACACCATAACGCGCCCTGCCTGTCTCCACCTCGATGAACACATCGTCTATGGTCGGCACGCTCAGCTTCTCGGCGTCGACACCGAAATAACTGTCCACAGCAACGTGGGTAAACGTACCAAGCGGACCAAGGAATGCGACAATATTGCCGCCCTCCCCGGTAGTAGTGGTTTGATTTTTGGTCACAGACAATGGTTCCCGCCGGACTGATCTCTCCGGTTTGCTCTTCCAGATTTAATCTTCAGCGTTATCCTGCTCAATGTTCGGGACATCTGCATCGACAACATCACCGACAAATTGTTCGGTAGACTCCTCCGGCTCTTCGACACGCTCCAGCCCGACCAGCTTCTCATCGGCTTTGAGTTTGATCAGACGCACGCCCTGAGTATTGCGGCCCTGCACTGAAATCTCGTCAACTCGAGTCCTGACCAGCGTTCCCCGATCTGATATCAACATGATCTCTTCGCCATCAGCCACCTGCGTAGCGCCAACGACACGGCCATTACGCTCACTGGTCTGCATTCCGATAACGCCCTGCCCACCACGTCCGTAGAGCGGGAAATCTTCGTTGTGAGTTCGCTTGCCATAACCATTCTCACTGACGGTCAGTACCTGCTTGCCGTCTTCGGGAATAATAAGTGCAATCATTTCATGCCCCGCAGCCAGCCGAATACCACGAACGCCGCGCGCTGTGCGCCCCATTTCACGGACTTCGGTCTCGCGGAATCGAATCATCTTGCCGCTGGTGCTGCACAGCATGATGTCGCGCTGACCATCGGTCTGAGCCGTTCCAATCAGCGTGTCTCCCTCATCCAGCTCAATCGCACGCAAGCCGACGCTGCGCTGACGGGAGAAACTGGTCAGAGAGGTCTTCTTGACCGTGCCCTGGCGGGTCGCCATGAAGATGAAATGCCCTTCGGTATACTCCTTAATAGGCAACAAACTGGTGATATGCTCACCCTCTTCCAACGGCAGGATATTGACGATGGGCTTGCCACGCGAAGTCCGGCTGGCGAGCGGGATATTGAATACGCGCAGCCAATAGACTTTGCCGGAGCTGGTGAAACACAACAGGGTATCGTGGCTGCTGGCGATCAGCAGATGCTCGACCACGTCCTCATCTTTCACAGAGGCGGCAGCCTTGCCCATGCCGCCTCGGCGCTGGGCCTGATAGTCAGACAACGGCTGGGATTTGGCGTAGCCTGTGCGAGAAATCGTGACAACGCGATCTTCTTCAGTAATCAGATCTTCCATGGACAGGTCGAGCTGGGAAGTGATGATCTCCGTTTTACGCTCGTCACCATAATTTTCGCGCACCAGCGCAAGCTCCTCGCGCACTACCGAGAAAAGCCGCACCTCGCTGCCTAGAATATCCAGATAGTCCGCGATTTGACGCAGCAGCTCCTGATAGTCGTTGATGAGCTTCTCTTGCTCGAGGCCTGTCAGGCGGTGCAATCGCAATTCGAGGATAGCTTGAGCCTGCGCGGGCGACAGGTAATAGTCCTGCCCTCGCATCCCGAATTCCTGCGGCAATTCGTCTGGACGACAGGCATCCGCGCCGGCATCTCCCAGCAATTGCAGCACACTGGCAGCACGCCATGAGCGGGCCAGCAGCTTTTCCCGGGCTTCGGTAGATGAGGGAGATTCCTTGATCAGGGCTATGACAGCATCGATATCTGCCAATGCCACGGCAAGACCTTCCAGAATGTGACC
>JBBTKA010000218.1:0-4461 GCA_038059145.1 Pseudomonadota bacterium | reverse complement strand
GATCTGTTCCATGGGTTTTTCCTTTAGCGGTTCACCTGGGCAAGCACCACTTTGAATACTTTAGCATACAAACGGTGAGAGACAATTATTTTCCGGCTACGCTTTGTCTTGCCTCGTAAGCTTGCAAGTGGCAATAAGCCAGGCGCAGCAGGGGAGATTTCAGCTTGTGCTCGCGCGCCTTACGCAGCAGAAACACGGTCCTGCGAGTCACCACTTCCCGGCGGTGACGAATGAAAGACTGAATTATCTCCTTCAGATTCAGAAGCCTGGGCTGGCCATCGACCAAAGCCACCATGTTGATTCCGAACACGGATTGCATCTGGGTTTGAGCGTAGAGGTTATTCAATACGACCTCGCCAACTTCGCCGCGCCGCAACTCGATGACGATACGCATACCATCCTTGTCCGACTCATCGCGCAGCTCGGAGATGCCCTCAAGCTTCTTCTCCTTCACGAGTTCGGCAATGCGCTCGATCAACCGGGCCTTGTTTAACTGATAGGGTATCTCGGACACGATGATGGTCTGGCGACCGGTTTTCTCGTCTTCGATAACCTCGGCCCGCGCCCTCAGATAAATACGTCCACGCCCGGTTTTGTAGGCCTCGATGATGCCCGCCCGGCCATTGATGATGGCAGCAGTTGGGAAATCCGGACCTTTGACGTGCTCCATCAGCTCGTCAATAGTGATGTTTTCATTGTCCAGCAACGCCACACAGGCATCGATGACTTCACGCAAATTGTGCGGAGGGATGTTGGTTGCCATGCCCACGGCAATACCGGAAGAGCCGTTCACCAGAAGGTTGGGGATCTGTGTGGGAAAAACATCTGGAATCTTCTCGGTGCCGTCATAGTTATCCGAGAAGTCGACTGTCTCCTTGTCGAGATCAGCCATCAAATCGTGGGCAATCTTCGCCATGCGGATTTCGGTGTATCGCATCGCAGCGGCCATATCGCCGTCCACGGAACCGAAGTTACCCTGACCATCCACCAGCGTGTAGCGCAGAGAAAAGCTCTGAGCCATGCGCACGATGGTGTCGTAAACCGCTGTATCGCCGTGCGGGTGGTATTTACCGATGACGTCACCGACCACGCGAGCCGACTTCTTGTAGGGCTTGTTCCAATCATTGGAGAGCACATTCATGGCGAAGAGGACGCGTCGATGCACCGGCTTGAGACCATCGCGGACATCAGGAAGCGCTCTGCCGACAATGACGCTCATGGCATAAGCCAGATAGGACTCCCGCATCTCACTTTCAAGAGAAACGGGCAATACCTGTTTTGTTGTATCAGACATAAATCCAAAGCCCTCAGCGACACACATAGAAGCAGCGGATCGCCATGAAATATCTCACGATTCGTGCCCTGTAAAAGTCCGCAATGCTACCACAAACTAATGTCCCACCGACACCCTTCACGGGCGGGCTATTTCATGCGGCATTGGCTATAATCCGCCTCCAAATTCATCCGCAGCCAGAGTGAGAAAACTGTGCAGCAAGAAACCCCACTGCAGATAGATCTGCTCATTCATGCCCGCTGGATCATTCCTGCCGTCGGCACCCAGAGCGTTCTCGAAGATCACAGTATTGCTGTGCACCAAGGGCGCATCACGGCGGTACTGCCCACTGAAGACGCGAAGCAACGTTATGCGGCAACTGAAGAGTTCAATCTTGTCGAACACGCCCTGATTCCTGGACTGGTCAATGCGCATGGCCATGCCGCCATGTCGTTGTTACGGGGCGCTGCCGATGATCTGCCCTTGCACAGCTGGCTGCAGGATTACATCTGGCCGCTTGAGAGCCGTTGGGTCAGCGAGCAATTTGTTTACGAAGGAACCCAACTCGCCATCGCAGAAATGCTGTCGTGCGGCACCACTTGCTTCGCCGACATGTACTTCTTTCCCGATGCGGCAGCCAGAGCTGCGAAGGAGATCGGCATCCGCGCCCAGTTGTGCTGCCCCGTGCTGGACTTTCCCAGCGCGTGGGCTGCCGACGCCGACGAATACATCAGCAAAGCCACACAATTGCACGACACCTACCGCCACCACCCGCTGATCAACGTTGCCTTCGGGCCGCACGCTCCTTACACAGTCTCCGACGCGCCGCTGCGCAAAATCGCCATCCTGGCGGAAGAGATGGATGTGACGATCCACATGCACGTCCACGAAACCGCGCAAGAGATTCAAGATGCGGAAGCCTCGACTGGCAAGCGTCCGCTGGAGCGACTCGCCTCACTCGGGCTATTGTCGCCGCGCTTGCTTTGCGTGCATGCAACCCAACTGACAGACGCGGATATCGCGTTATTGCATGAAAGCGGCGCCAGTGTCGTGCACTGCCCGGAATCCAATCTGAAGCTGGCCAGCGGGTTTTGCCCGGTAGCAAAATTGCAGAAAACCGGAATCAATGTTGCGCTGGGCACTGACGGCGCTGCGAGCAACAATGATCTCGACATGTTTTCCGAGATGCGCACAGCGGCCCTGATCGGCAAGGCCATCGCCGCTGACGCCAGCGCAGTCCCTGCCCTGCAGGCACTGCAAATGGCCACAATCAACGGTGCACGGGCGCTGGGGATGGACGACAGCATAGGTTCGCTGGAGCCCTGCAAGCTGGCCGATATCGTAGCTGTCAAGTTGGATGGCTTCAACGCGATGCCTTTGTACAACATAGTCTCTCACCTGGTGTACAGCACACTAAGCAGCCAGGTCAGCCACGTCTGGGTGGGCGGCAGGCTCCTTCTGGAAGGCGGACAACTCACCACAATTGACACCCAGAAATTGCGTAGCAACGTCCTGGCCTGGCAAGCTCATATCCAACCCGATGCACGGCGCTGAGGAATCTTCATGTCGAACACGCAAAACAATCCCTTCTCCAATAGTGATCTGGCAGAAATCCGCAAGTTTGAGGCACTGGCATCGCGCTGGTGGGATCCCCAAAGCGAATTCAAACCCCTGCACGAAATCAACCCGCTGCGGATGGGTTTCATCACCAGCAAGACGACGCTGGCAGGCAAGCGCGTGGTCGACATCGGCTGCGGCGGAGGCATTCTGAGCGAAGCCATGGCACGCCAGGGAGCCGAGGTCACCGCAATCGACCTCGCCGAGGCATCTCTCGCCGTGGCACGGCTGCATCAGCTGGAGAGTGGTCTCGCAATCCGATACGAGAATATCGCCGCGGAAGCACTGGCCCAACGAGAACCGGGTCAGTACGACGTGGTAACCTGCCTGGAAATGCTGGAGCACGTTCCGAATCCGGCCGCCGTTGTTGCCGCCTGCGCGACGC
Source organism: Pseudomonadota bacterium (assembly GCA_038059145.1). Lineage (GTDB taxonomy): Bacteria > Pseudomonadota > Gammaproteobacteria > Pseudomonadales > Pseudohongiellaceae > UBA5078. The sequence goes on along the minus strand of JBBTKA010000218.1, from coordinate 1,186 downwards.
TTGTCAAACCCAGTGGCCATCTGTTCTTCTCGACGATCAATCGCAACCCCAAGGCCTATGTTTTCGCGATTCTGGGAGCCGAGTACATTCTCAACCTGCTGCCCAAAGGCACCCACGAGTTCGCCAAATTCATCCGCCCGTCCGAGCTGGCCGCCTGGTGCAGAGATTGCGATCTCGATACTGGCGAACTGATCGGCATGGGCTACAATCTGCTCACCAAACGCTATTCCCTGCAGCCGAATGTCGACGTCAACTACCTGGCACACTTCACGCGCCCGACCGTTCTCGACCCGGTCAGCCCTGCTGCAGGAAACTGAGATTGTCATGCCCGTAATTTCACCTGCAGCCATTACCAGCGTGCTGTTCGATCTCGACGGAACACTGGTAGACACAGCTGCCGACTTTGCTGCGGTGCTGGATGAGATGACAGCCGCTGCAGGCATTGCGCCGGTAAGCCCGCAGGCCGTCCATCAGACCGTGTCCAACGGGGCACGCGCACTGGTGGAGCTCGCGTTTGGTATCGATGAGCAAGACACGCGGTTCAAGGCGCTGCATACAAACCTACTGGCGCTGTATGGCGACCGGATTCTGCAGACCCGCTCCACGCTCTATCCCGGCATGGAGCGATTGCTGAACTTCCTCGAGCAGCAAGGCATTCACTGGGGCGTTGTCACGAACAAACCGGAACAGTTCAGTATTCCCCTGCTACGCAGCCTTGGATTGCTGAAACGCTGCCAGACCCTCATCTGCCCCGACCATGTCACATTGACCAAACCCCATCCTGAGCCGCTATTGCTGGCCTGCCGTCAGCTGGGGTGCGAACCCTCTGCCGGCGTCTACGTGGGCGACCATCCTCGTGACATCTGCGCAGGGCAGCAGGCCGGGATGTATACCATTGCGGCGGCGTACGGCTATGTGCCGGTCGCGCCTCCTGTGACGGACTGGGGCGCGGACATGATCGTCTCGCACGTCAATGAAATTACAGAGTGGCTTGAAAGCGTCGGCCGTTAGCGCCAAGCGGCAATGAATTGCCAGAATCAATTTACACAATCAGTGAAATGCACATTGAAATGCAAATGGAAACACACATGGAAAACTACCAAGCACACCCGACCCTTCTCAAGGACAAACTGATTCTGGTCACTGGCGCTGGCGATGGCCTCGGCTGTGCCGCTGCACTGTCCTA
>JBBTKA010000217.1:0-7840 GCA_038059145.1 Pseudomonadota bacterium | reverse complement strand
AGCGCGACGCAATGACGATGCCCGCCGACTCGCCCACCATGATTTCGCCGATACCGACGGGCTTGGCGTAAGACTTCACATCGTTCATGCGACCACGCATGTATGGGTCCAACGACAACCACAGCACCTTTATCAGAATTTGCCCCGGCAGCAACGGCGGCACCTCTACCTGCACGATCTCGAAACAGCTGTCATCTGGTTCGCCTACGGGCCGTTTCGCCAGCAGGACCTTGGTGTTTTGCATCTCCCCCTCCTCGTCAACCAGCACCTGGCTGCCTTTATTGAATGATCAAGTCATGACTGGCGGCCATACTAGCGGATGCCTGAAGCAAAACCTATGCTTGCCGGGCGCATGAGCTGGAGCGCCGACTCCAGCAGCGCGAGTCCGCTGAGCAGTTCCGCTTCGGTAATTAACAGATTCGGAATAATCCTGAGTACAGCATTGCGGGTCGGCGTCACCATCAATCCGAGCGCGAGGCAGCGCTCAGTCAGCTCGCTGACCTGCGGGTCACTGTGCATCTGAATTCCAACCAGCAAGCCGCGACCGCGCACTTCCATCATGAACTCCGGATACTTCTGCGCCAGCGCCTGCAGCTGTGCCATTGCCAGCTTCCCCATGTCGGTCACGCGCCCGGCGACGTTCTGTTCCAGAAGATGCGTCACCACAGCGAACGCGGCCGCGCAACCGAGTGGATTGCCACAGTAAGTGCCGCCGTGATCCCCCTTGCTGACGCCTGCCGCCACCGATTCAGTCATGGCGAACGCGGCAAATGGGAAGCCTCCGGCGATCCCCTTACCCATGGTCAGGATGTCTGGCTGCACATTCTGCGCATCTACCGCAAAGAAGGTTCCCGTTCGACAGAAACCCGTCTGGACTTCATCGGCAATCAACAGCGTCCCGTTCGCGCGGCACAAGCGAGCGAGTTCCTGCAGATAGCCCGACGGCGGCACCCTGACGCCCCCCTCACCCTGCACAGGCTCCACGATTACCGCGGCAACTTTTTCATTCAAGGCAGTCGCCAGCGCAGCGATATCGCCGAAAGGCACGAACTGATTGCCAGGCACCAGTGGCAAGTATTTCGCCGCATTGTCGCGCCCGCCCGAGAGCGACAGCGTGCTCAGAGTACGACCATGAAACGACCCCGCCACAGCGATCACATCAGGCCTGCCGGTTACCTTTCTTGCCAGCTTGACGGCGGCATCATTGGCCTCGGCACCGCTGTTGGCAAAGAAGACCCGCGTCAGTCCCTCCGGCAAAACTTGCTGCAGCAGCGCCAACAGACGCGCGCGCACCGGGGAATAGGTAAAGCCCGAATTGGGGTTCTGCATCAGCTTCCCGGCCTGCTCCTGTATGGCGGCAACCAGCACCGGATGACTGTGGCCGAGACTGGTGACTCCCCATCCCGCCGTAAAATCCAGGTACCGGGCTCCCTTGTCGTCCCACACGTAGCTGCCCAGCCCACGCTCGATGGCGACCGGTTGTTTCATGCAGATCGTCAGGCCAAGTTTGTCTTCAATTTCTATGCTGTTCATGTTGCCTCCAGTTTTTTGCGGGTAAAAAAAAACCTCCAGGAGTCGGGACGCCTGGAGGTTTTTGGTTCGGTGGTTCTATATAGCGTTAGAGAGTCTCAGGCATCTCCGGATAAAAGGCGCTGGTCGCGCGCGCACGGCGGGCTGCGGCGTTTATCGCAGTCGCAAGAGAAGACACTCTCTGAGAGGTCAGTCGCTGAGAGGTCAGTCGCTGAGAGGTCATTGTGCTGAATGATCGAACTGACATTGTCGGTCCTGAGCTTGAACTTGAGTGATGCATCTGCAAACGTATGCAGGCGCGAGGCGGGCGAATGTATTTGAAGTCCCCGGGCCTGTCAACCCGTGCTTAGCGGAAAAGACTGGGCTAGAATGCTGGAAAACAAGAATGTGTCACAACACCATCGTGGCCGGCAGGCTTCGGCATCAGAGAATCTGCAGATGACAGCCCTTCATGGCAGGAACAGATTGCTCAATCCATCCCTAATGCGTTGCTCGCTGCTGGCGCTTGTGCTGGCGTGGGCCAACAATGGCAGTCTGCTGGCGCAGCAGGACTCCCCCCCACTACAGAATGGCGCTGACACCCAGCGCTCCATCGACCACGCCAACACGCTGGCGGAATATCAGCGGACCATCGACCAGCTGCAGAGCGAATTCGGACCTTACGACCAACGCCTGATCGAGCCACTGTCAGGCATGAGTCAGGCGCTGATCGAAGCGGGTAACCACGAGGCTGCCCTGCCGCTTCTGGACCAGCAACTGCAGATCCATCGCATCGGTAATGGCTTGTACTCGACGGCACAGATCCCAGTCATTCAGACACTCCTGCGCCTGCGCTCTGCCGCAGGTCAGTGGGACAATGTCACCGACACCCTGCAGTACCTGTCATGGGTATACGAGCGTGATGAGACCCTCCCTCCACCGGAGCAGCTCAAGGGCCTCAAGCAGCTGGGCGACTGGCACATGCGCGCACTGGGACATGACCGCCGGGACAGGGAAGCGTTCCACCTCACGCAACTCAGCAAAATGGAAGAGCGTGCCACAGCCATCGCCGAGAGCCATTATGGCGCTGACAGTGTGGAACTGGCGCCCTATCTCTATGACGAATCACTCGCCGCCGCCTACATCGGGCTGGCCATCATGATGACCAGCGAGACCTCCCAGGATCTCATGCTGCTTACCGAAGGCATCCGCAACCGCCCGCTGTCCGGCAACACCGTGCCCGTTGCCAGAGATCTGACGCAGGTTGAGATCGAGTCACTGTACGGTTCGCGAGCCAGCACTGTCATCGAGCGTTCATTCAAGAACAATATGGCGACAAGCCTGCACAAGCTGAAGCAGATCCGCGAACTTTATGCGGCCAGTGGCAACCTGGAGGCCGAAGGCCTGGCGCTGCTCGCCATGGGGGACGCGACCCTCATGAAACAGCAATACGAAAATCAGCCCGGCCGGTTTGCCGGTGTACGCCGAGGCAGCAGCGCGCCGGGGCCGGCCCTGGAATATTACAGAGAAGCCTTGGCATTGTTCGAAGCAGCGGGGGTTGCACCTGAATTACTGGAGGCGTTGACGCGCTGTCCAGTTCTGCTGCCAGTGACGGCCTTCCACGAGACCTTGGAAGAGGCAAAGCCGGATTGCCGATATCAAGCGGAGCCGCCGCTGTACGATCTTGGCGACTACGATGTGATGGCAACCTTGATGCCGGGGCTGGACGAGTCCAGCCAACCGTCCGACGGACAGATGGAGGCACTCCTGCACTTTGCGGTGCGCTCCAATGGTCAGGTTTCCAGCGCGGAAATCGCACAGATCGAACCGGACAACACGGCTAACCGCGTGCGTGCCCGCAAGCTCATGGATATCATGCAATTCCGACCGGCACTGAGCGATGGAACGACCAGCAGGACCGAGAACGTGCAGCTGCGAGTCAGAATGCCGGCCGCTCAGCAATAGAGAGCTCTGCTGGAGGGCGCACTTCTGGAGAGAGCAATGCTGGAGAGCGCGCCGACGGCGTTCAGCGGCGCTTCTCCAACACCACCCCGGCGCTCAGCAGAGCGTCGACTTCCCCCGCCGAAAGTCCATATTCCGCGAGAATCTCCCGCGTGTGCTCGCCGAATTTCGGCGGCAGGTAGCGCAAGGCGCCGGGCGTTCGTGAGAACTTTATGGGCGTGCCCGTCATCCGATACCAGTCCTGCTCAACATTCATGCCCCGGTGCTGGGTATGCGGATGTGCGACCACCTGGGCCGTATCATGAATAGGCCCGGCTGGCAGCCCCGCCCGCAGCAATCTCTCGCACAGCTCGGCACCATCGATCTTCATCAGGCGTGATTCCAGCTCGGCCTTCAACTCCGCCCGATTGTTCACGCGATCAATGTTATGGGTGAAGCGCGGATCTTCCGTGAGCTCTCGACAACCCAGCTCCTCGCAAAGCTTCGCAAACGCGCCGCTATTGCCGGCACCGATGAAGATGTCCACCGTCCGCGTGCGAAAGGTATCGTAAGGACTGATGTTGGGATGTGCATTCCCCGTGGCGACGGGAATATTCCCGGAGAATTTGTAATTGACGATGTGCGGATGCATCAGCGAAACCGCGCAATCGTAAAGCGTCATGTCGATGTACTGTCCGAGCCCCGAACGCTCGCGCTCCGCCAGCGCCATGAGCAAGGCAACCGCGGTATACAGCCCCGTGCCCATGTCGACCATGGCGATACCCAGGCGCGTCGGCTGGCTGCCCTTCTCGCCATTGACGCTGAACCAGCCGGCCATGGCCTGCACGATGGCATCGTAGCCCGGGAAGCCGCCCAGTGGACCATCTGCGCCAAAACCGCTGACTCGGCAATGAATCAACCGTGGGTAACGTTCACGCAATACGGCGTCATAGCCCAACCCCCATTTCTCCATGGTGCCTGGCTTGTAGTTCTCCAGCAGAATGTCCGCCCCCTCCAGCAACTGCAGCAACAGATCTCGGCCAGCCGCCTGAGTCAGATCCAATCCCATGGAGCGCTTGTTGCGATTCACCCCGATATAGTAGGCCGCGTCGCCCTCATGAAAGGGCGGCCCCCAGTCGCGCGTTTCGTCTCCTTGCGGAGGCTCGATCTTGATGACTTCGGCACCGTGATCAGCCAGTATTTGTGTGCAGTAGGGGCCGCCCAGCACACGGGAGAGATCGATGATGCGCTTGCCGGTGAGGGCGCTCGGGGCTTGCGACGGCTTGTCCATGGCAGAGGTTCCGGAAGGAATGGGCGCTGTGAGGGTAATTCACGGGCTGAGGGTTTACAACACGCGAGCAATCACCGCTCGCTTAGTCCGACGTGCCACCGGCGCTATCCACTTCCAGCAACGCCGGCAGAAAGAATTCGGCCACCAGCAACGGCCTGTCAAAGAGATGAAACAGCGAGCGCCTTCCCCAGACCGCACCGGTATACGTCAGCTCCAGTTGATCACGGCGCAGCAGCGGGTGCCGAAACAGAAACTCGCCGAGCGGCCTGTCATTGAGTGTGCGCAAGCGCTTGAGAGGCCCCTGCATGCTGCTGACGGGGATCAGCGAGTGTGCCTCCACCCAGGGGACATCACCGCACTGCAACAGCACTCTGCGCGACCACATGCGCTCACGCACCACATGCGCGGGAAAACACTGCAACAACCCTGGAGACTGCTGCCTGACCCAGCCCTCTTCAAGGACGTGCACTCTGAACGGCGCCGTGGCGATTGCATCAATACAGCGTTCCTTGAGTCGTTGCGTCAGCGAGCCGGGGTCCAGCAACCAGGATTGCCATGCCGACGCGGGACGCGGCAACACCTGACTTGCCGGACGCCATAGCAACTCTCGATTTGCCAGACTGAGGTCTGCACTTTTTTCTCGGGACTTCACATCATTCACTACGTTTGCGACTCCGCTAATACAAAAAACCCCTGCCGCACTCACATGCGACAGGGGCTCGATGACTACTCACCATTGCTGGCAGCAGGGATCAGCGTGATTCAAAACGCTGCAGAGTCGCTGACATCACGCTCTGTACGCGACGGTTCTGAGCACGGCCTTCGGCAGTATCGTTGCTGGCAACCGGACGAGACTCGCCGAAGCCCTGCGCACGCACTTTGCCCGGAGCAATGCCGAACTGATTAATCAGCACCTGACGGACGGCGTTGACACGACGCTCAGACAGGTCCTGGTTGTACTCTGTAGTACCTTGGGAGTCGGTATGACCTTCCAGGTCTGCAATAGTGTTCGGGTTGGCATTGAGGAAGTCTGCAACACGCTTGATTTCGTCATTGTATTCCGGCTTTACCACCGCCTGATCGAAATCGAACTGCACGTTCAGGTCAATGCGGGCTACTTCTTCAGTCACGATTGAACAACCGGTGTTGTCTACGCGGTGTGTACGCGGAGTATCGGCGCACGCATCACGGCTGTCGGGCACACCATCGCCATCCTGATCAGGCGCTGCAGGTGCTGCCGGGGCGGCAGGCGCTGCTGCGGCACGCGCAGGTGCTGCGGCTGGCGCGGAAGGAGCTGAACTGCTGCCACCGAAGCTGAATACGAGAGAGGTGTCGATACCGTAGTCATGCTGGTGCTCATCCATACCCCAGAATTTTCTGACGGCCGTTCTCCACACCAGATTGTCATTGATCTGGTATTTCACACCGGCACCGGCATCAAACACTGTCTCTTCATTCTGGCTGAAACGGTTGTGACCGACACCGCCGACCACGAACGGGGTCAATGTGCCAATCTTGCTGTCCAGTGAGTAAAGGAGGTCAAAGCGGGAATGGAATACATCATCGTCCGGACCGGTACTGTCCAGATCCATATCAAAAACATTGATCTCGCCACTCAGTTTGTTGGTGAAATCATAACCAAGACCCAGTGTGAATCCGGTCTCGTCGTCCAACAGTCGGCTTTTGTCATAGTCAATCCACTGCAGACCAGGGGCGATATAGAATTGCCCGGCGTCCGCGACGGCCGCATTCGGTACTGCAACGATAGCGCCTGCGGCGAACATCAGACTCAGTGCTGTCAGGTAAGTTTTTTTCATGGCCTCTCCTTTGGTGTATCCAAGTGTAAAAAACGCGGCGATTATAGCCCACGCGACAACAGAAAGCGTAGTTAATTCCCTGAGTTTACAGTCGATCAGCAAATTTGTGATCCACTTTGTGATGCACTTGGCTATTTACAATTCGAATTGCCCTAAAGAGGCAGATTAAAAGACAACACGAACTGCAACAAAACTGTCATGGACGTGTCGCACAACTGCAACATCCAGCCACTAGGATGACCCCTGAGCAAATCTACCCAGCCATTGTCCTGCACAGGACCGGACCCAGGAGTCATCATGATTTTAAATCGCAAAACGCTTGTCACTGCAATCGCCGCGGCGAGTCTCGGATTCTCAGTTCTTTCGGCACAGGCCGCTGAACCTACTCTTACTGCAGCGACTGCCAGCGGCGGCGCTACGACTGCCACGTTCACAGGCGGCGCGACTATCAACAGCGGTTCTACTTACTCCGCCTCAATCGCCAGCAGTGCCGGTGTCGATGTCACCGGCACCATCAACGTTGCAGCAGCCGATGTCGGCAAGACTGGCGCACTGATCGCGCTGGTTCAAATTCCCGGCGTGGGCGCGTTCAAGATGGTCTCCGGCGGACTCTTCCTGCCGTGGAACGGCCAGGTCAGCGGACTCTCTCCGTTTGCAGTGAAGAAGCTCTCCGCGCAAGAACGCATCACGGTAATGGACGATCTGATCGGCGCCGACTCCAACCTGGCAGGTCTGGATTTCCAGGTCTATTTTGGCTACTACACCGGCGGCAACATCAATACTCTGGCATACACCAGCACCCCGGTGAGCTTCTCGATTGCGGCCACTCCAGCGGCAGGCTGCCCGACCAACACCAGAGCCTCCACAGGTGCGACGCATGACGGCAAGCCCGTCTGCATCCTGTCCGGCAGACTGACCAGCAATACTCATCTGAACGCCAACAATGTCTACCTGCTGGACGGCGCCGTCTTTGTCGGCGGCGACAACACCACTCCGGCAACTCTGACTATCGACGCGGGCACCAAGGTCATCAGCCCGGTCGGACTGAACTTCCTGGTCGTCAGCCGCGGCTCCAAGATCATGGCCAACGGCAGCGCCGCAGCACCAATTACCTTCACTTACGACGACGAAGCCAATGCCACTGCCACTACCACTGGCCGCTGGGGCGGCATCATCATCAACGGCAATGCGCCAGTGAATGGCTGCGCGACCGGTACAGCATTGTGTGAACTGGAAGGCGAAGGCTCAACAGGCAAATACGGTGGCAACAATGCTGCGGACA
>JBBTKA010000216.1:0-17732 GCA_038059145.1 Pseudomonadota bacterium | reverse complement strand
CTGGGCTGCCCTGCAGGATAATTCTCGCGTGCTGGTCGCTGTTGATCACACGATTGTGCCACGCTCCCATGCGCTGCGCGGTGGCGAAGAGGTGGCCTTCTTTCCACCGATGACAGGGGGCTGACATTGATTCAGGTTCAAACACAGGACTTCGACATCGCCGAACAGTATCGCTGCCTGCGCGAGGAGGCTGACAATGCCGGGGCGATCGCCACGTTTACGGGGCTGGTGCGGGAGTTTTACGAGCATAACAGCGGCAACGAACCGCGTGTGGAAGCCCTTTTCCTCGAACACTATCCCGGTATGACCGAAAAGGCGCTGGCCGATATTGAAGCGCAGGCGCGCGCGCGCTGGGATATACAAGCCTGTCGTGTGATTCACAGGGTGGGAGAGTTGCACGGGGGAGACCAGATCGTCTACGTCGGTGTCGCGAGTACGCACCGTGGCGATGCGTTCGCCGCTGCAGAGTTCATCATGGATTATCTGAAGAGCCGGGCGCCATTCTGGAAACGTCAGAGCACGTCAGTCGGCGCTCAGTGGATCGAGAGCCGTGCGGCGGACGAAGAGGCTTTGCGGCGGTGGACTGTGGGCGATAGTAACGACAGTTCCGCGCGCGATGCCGACGTTCCACATTGATCTTGAGCGATGTCTCCCTGGCATCGCTATCTGCACGTTCTACACTTCCAGGATCGTCGATTCGCCTGGCTGTAACGCTCCCAGGTTCCAAGGACCGATGCTGTAACGGATCAGGCGCAGAGTCGGAAATCCAACCGCAGCGGTCATGCGCCGGACCTGGCGGTTTCTACCTTCGAAAAGAGTCAGTTCCACCCACGAGGTCGGGATGTTTCTGCGCTCGCGGATCGGTGGATTGCGTGGCCAGATGTCGGGTTCCGGCAGCAGGCGCGCCTTGGCCGGTCTGGTCATGCCGTCGTTCAGCAGGACGCCTGCCGTCAGTTTTTGCAAGGCCTCTGTGTTGATCAGTCCTTCTACCTGAGCCCAGTAGACTTTTCCCATCTTGTGTCTGGGATCGCTGATTTTCTGTTGCAGCTTGCCGTCATCGGTCAGCAGCAACAGGCCTTCCGAGTCCCGGTCCAGGCGCCCGGCCGGATAAAATCCCGGCGTTCTAACACAGTCGGCAAGGGTGTTTCTGCACGTGTCGTCAGTGAACTGCGACAGCATGTCATAGGGCTTGTTGAGCAGTATCAGTCGAGCCATCGGGTCTCCAAAATATGTCCGGTGCAGCCTGGCAACGCCTCAATGCTGCGTACGATCTGCAGACTACCTGCATACGGGAGGTGTTGGTGGCGGGCGGTGCGCGGCTATTCTAACAAAGCTCGTACTGCTATACTCGGCCGCAAATTTTGGCGCCAGCGCAGGCGCTTAACCCTTCAGTCCGCTGTCGTTACAAGGAAATAACATGACCACTGCCTCGACGATTATCTACACCATTACTGATGAAGCTCCCGCCCTTGCGACCTACTCTTTGCTGCCCATCATCAGAACCTTTACTGCGCCGGCCGGCATCAACGTCGACACCAAAGATATCTCTCTGGCAGGCCGTATCATCGCCAATTTTCCTGAAAATCTGACACCTGCACAGCGCCAGTCGGATGCGCTCGCCGAGCTCGGCGAACTGGCACAGACGCCTGCCGCCAACATCATCAAGCTGCCCAACGTCAGCGCCTCCATTCCGCAACTGCAGGCTGCCATCAAGGAGCTGCAGGCACATGGTTACGCCGTGCCGGATTATCCGGAAGACGCGCGCACCGAAGCCGAGAAAGAGATCAAATTGCGCTATGCCAAAGTGCTCGGCAGTGCCGTGAATCCGGTGCTGCGCGAGGGTAACTCGGACCGCCGTGTAGCGGCGCCGGTCAAGGAATATGCCCGCAAGAATCCTCACTCCATGGGCAAATGGTCTGCAGAGTCCAAGTCCCACGTTGCGCACATGAGCGATGGTGACTTCTATTCCAGCGAGCAGTCTGCCGTGTCTGCCGCAGCGGGCAGTGTGCGCATCGAGTTCGTGGCACAGGATGGCTCTGTAAAAGTGTTGAAGGAGAAGACCTCGCTGCAGGCCGGAGAGGTCTTTGATGCGTCCGTGATGCGTTGTGGCGCACTGCGCAAGTTCTATCAGGCCCAGATCGAAGACGCCAGACAGTCAGGCGTCCTGCTGTCCCTGCACCTGAAAGCGACCATGATGAAGGTCTCCGACCCGATCATGTTCGGTCATGCCGTGACCGTGTATTTCAGTGACGTGTTCAGCAAGCATGCCGCCGTGTTCAAGGAACTGGGCGTGGACGCAGCCAACGGGCTGGGCGATGTCTACGAGAAGATCAAGCGTCTGCCACAAGCGCAGCGTGAACAGATTGAGGCTGACATACAGGCGGTATATCAGACGCGCCCGGCCATCGCCATGGTGGACTCCGACAAGGGCATCACCAACCTGCATGTTCCGAGCGACGTGATTGTCGACGCGTCCATGCCAGCCGCGATTCGCTCCTCCGGTCAGATGTGGGGTGCCGATGGCAAGCTGCACGACACCAAATTCATGATCCCGGATCGCTGCTACGCGGGCATTTACCAGGAGACAATCGATTTCTGCAAGAAGCACGGGGCCTTTGACGTCAGCACGATGGGCAGTGTCGCGAACGTCGGTCTGATGGCACAGAAGGCAGAAGAATACGGCTCGCACGACAAGACGTTCAAAGTGCCGGGCACCGGCAAGGTCCGCGTGGTGGACGCCAGCGGCGCGACAGTGTTCGAGCACAGTGTGGAGGAGGGGGACATCTGGCGTATGTGTCAGACCAAAGACCTGCCGATTCAGGACTGGGTGAAGCTGGCGGCGACTCGTGCTCGTGCGACTTCCACGCCTGCCGTGTTCTGGCTGGATGAGAATCGCGCGCACGACGTGCAATTGATCAAGAAGGTCAAACAATATCTGCAGAATCACGATACCAAAGGGCTCGAGATTTTGATCATGTCGCCGGTAGAGGCCATCCGCTTCTCGCTGGAGCGCATCAAGGCCGGAAAGGACACGATTTCTGTCACTGGCAATGTGTTGCGCGATTATCTGACCGATCTTTTCCCGATCCTTGAGCTTGGTACCAGCGCCAAGATGCTCTCGATTGTGCCGTTGCTGGCGGGTGGCGGTCTGTTCGAGACCGGTGCCGGTGGTTCTGCCCCAAAACACGTGCAGCAGTTCATGGAGGAAGGGCATTTGCGCTGGGATTCACTGGGTGAGTTCCTGGCGCTGGCGGTCTCTCTTGAAGATCTGGCTGCCAAGAGCGGTAATACCAAGGCGCAGGTGCTGGCGGATACATTGAATACCGCGACTGGTCTGTTTCTGGATAATGACAAATCGCCGACTCGTCGGGTCGGTCAGCTCGACAACAGAGGCAGCCATTTCTATCTGGCCCTCTATTGGGCGCAGGCGCTGGCCGCGCAGACTCAAGACAAAGAGCTCCAGGCACGTTTTGCCAATCTGGCAAAGACTCTGACCGAAAAGGAAGCGGTGATAGTGGCGGAACTGAACGGTGTGCAGGGCAAGCCTGTCGATATCGGTGGTTACTACCAGCCTGATACCGCCAAACTCGAGCGCGCCATGCGACCGAGCGCAACCCTCAACGCGGCTCTCGCTAATGGCTAGCGTGCTGCATCACATAGAGTCTGGTGTGGTTTGAGTTCGGCCGCACCTGCATCCCGAGCGCTCCGTCAGCGGTTTTGACCGCATGACGGGGCAGCTTTCTAGCGGGTAACCGCTGTCGCTATTCCGAATCGTCCTGATTCAGCGGGCGGATATTCGCAGCATGCAGTCCTTTGGGGCCTTCTATGGTCTCAAAAGTGACGGTTTGGCCTGCCTTGAGAGTCTTGTATCCTTCCATGCCAATGGCGGAGTAGTGAGCGAACAAATCGTCACCCCCGTTGTCCGGAAGAATGAATCCGAAACCTTTTGCATTATTGAACCACTTCACTTGCCCTGTACTCATGGCAAAACTCCTGTGTCACGTGTTGTTGTAATTTTTATACGTTTGTTCGCGTGCCTCTGCGGGCAAAGACACATGCCGTCTCGTACAGCCCACACATTTCTGGCTGTCAATCTGAGAGGGTTGTGTTTCCCTGCGAATTTGCAACATTCTGCAACATGGAATGCGCAAAAAGCAAACAATCCTTCCCCGTTCGACGGCTAGAATTTTCTTTTCGTCTCGACTATTTTCCGGCGTATCATAGGTCTGTAATTATCGGTACATGGGTTCAGGAAAAGGTTGAAAATGCTGGAGCAAGTCAATTCAGGGTGGATGCCAATGGCGCCGGAAGTGGTCATGGGGCACCGGGAATTCGGAGGTGATGAAGATCAGGATGGCAGCCTTGCAACGGCCGCTACGCGCCCCAAGGTTACCCAGCCACCACTGTATAAAGTCGTCTTGCTTAATGACGACTACACACCGATGGATTTCGTGGTGGATGTCCTCTGTTCATTCTTTGGAATGAATGTGGAAAAGGCCACACAGATCATGCTGAAAGTGCACACCGAAGGAAAGGCTGTGTGCGGCGTGTTCAGCAGGGATGTTGCAGAAACCAAGGCACAACAGGTGAATGATTACTCGCGTGAATGCGAGCAACCGCTTCTTTGTAATGTAGAAGTCGACAGATAAACGGAAGGCATGACTATGTTGAGCAAAGATCTTGAAGTCACGTTGAACAGCGCCTTTTCGGGAGCCAGAAAGAAGCGTCATGAGTACATGACGGTGGAGCATCTGCTGCTGGCCCTGCTGGACAACGATATCGCGGCCGATGTGCTGCTTGCCTGCGGAGCCGATCTGACGCGGTTGCGGGGCGAGTTGGCGGAGTTTGTCGATGCCACCACCCCGCTCATACCCGATCAAGATGCGGACCGCGAGACCCAGCCGACGCTAGGTTTTCAGCGCGTCCTTCAGCGGGCCGTATTTCACGTGCAATCCTCCGGCAAGCGCGAAGTGACGGGTGCCAACGTGCTGGTTGCCATCTTCAGCGAACAGGAAAGCCAGGCGGTGTTTTTGCTTCGCCAGCAGGACATCGCCAGAATCGATGTCGTCAACTACATCACGCATGGGACGCCGAAGGTGCATGGCCACAGTGGCCAGCCCGAGCAGGCGCCGCAGCAGCAAAATGAGGAAGAGAGTGTCGAGCACGCAGCCAATGCCCTCGAGAGCTTTGCCACCAACCTCAATCAGCAGGCGCTGCTGGGCAAGATTGATCCGCTGATCGGGCGCGACAGCGAGATTACTCGCGTGATTCAGGTGCTGTCGCGGCGCCGCAAGAACAACCCTCTGCTGGTCGGAGAGTCTGGAGTCGGCAAGACGGCGGTGGTCGAGGGGCTCGCCCTGATGATCGTCGAGAATCAGGTTCCCGACATACTCAAGGATAACGTCATCTATTCACTCGACCTCGGATCACTGCTGGCTGGCACCAAGTACCGAGGCGATTTCGAGAAGCGTTTCAAGGCGTTACTGGCGGAACTTAAGAAAAATCCTAAGGCCATTCTGTTTATCGACGAGATCCATACCATCATTGGTGCAGGTGCCGCTTCCGGTGGCGTGATGGATGCTTCGAATTTGCTGAAGCCGATTCTCACTTCCGGGGATCTGCGCTGCGTTGGTTCCACGACCTATCAGGAATATCGGGGTATCTTCGAGAAGGACAGAGCGCTGTCACGGCGCTTCCAGAAGATTGATGTCGATGAGCCGGATGTTGAAACCACCTACCGTATCCTCAAAGGTCTCAAGTCGCGATTCGAGGAGCATCATGAGTTGCGCTATAGCGACAGCGCCCTGCGCGCGGCATCCGAGCTGGCGGGGCGCTATATCAACGATCGTTTCATGCCTGACAAGGCCATCGACGTGATCGACGAGGCCGGCGCCTACCAGCGCCTGCAACCGTTGAGCAAGCGCAAGAAGTTGATTCAGGTGCAGGACATGGAGAAAGTAGTGGCGGCCATTGCCCGAATTCCGCCGAAACATGTGTCCACGAATGATGTACAGGCACTCAAGAATCTCGAAGACAACTTGCGCATGGTGGTATTCGGGCAGGACGAGGCGATCAACAATCTGGCCTCTGCGATCAAGCTGTCGCGAGCAGGCTTGAATCATCCTGACAAGCCGATTGGATCCTATCTGTTTTCCGGACCGACGGGCGTGGGTAAGACCGAAGTGAGCCGCCAGCTTGCGAAGATTCTCGGTATCGAGCTGGTGCGGTTCGATATGTCGGAATATATGGAGCGTCATACGGTATCGCGCCTCATAGGTGCGCCACCCGGTTATGTGGGATTCGATCAGGGTGGACTGCTGACGGAGGCGATCACCAAAAATCCGCACTGCGTGCTCCTGCTCGACGAGATCGAGAAGGCGCATCCGGATGTCTTCAATCTGCTGTTGCAGGTCATGGACCACGGCACGCTGACTGATAACAACGGTCGCAAGGCAGACTTCCGCAATGTGATTCTGATCATGACCACCAATGCTGGCGCGCAGGAGATGTCGCGTGCCTCCATCGGTTTCAGCGTGCAGAACCACACCACCGATGGCATGGAAGCGATCAAGAAAGTCTTCAGTCCGGAGTTCCGCAATCGTCTGGACGCCATTGTGCAGTTCGGCGCCCTGAGTGCCGAGACGATCAAGACTGTCGTCGACAAATTCCTCGTGGAGCTGCAGGTGCAGCTGGACGACAAGAAAGTCACCTTGCATGTGGACGAGAGTGCCCGCAACTGGTTCGTCGAGCATGGCTACAGCGAGTCCATGGGCGCACGCCCGATGGGCCGGCTGATCCAGGAGAAACTCAAGAAGGCGCTGGCCGAGGAAATTCTCTTTGGCGAGCTGACGGACGGTGGGGAAGTGCAGGTGTCGATCGTCAACAACGAAGTGAAGTTGTCGATTACCGGGCGCAAGAGTGCGGACAGCGAGTTGAAGCGCAGAGAGCTAAGCGCAGAAAGTTGAGCGCAGAGTTTTAGTGCAGTGGTTTTAGCACAGTGGTTTTGGCAAAGGGAGTCGAGCAGGAGCGAGGGCGTCTGCCCTCGCAGTCTGCTGCTGATCAGCGGGCGCGGTAGGTAATGCGGCCCTTGCTCAGGTCATAGGGAGTCAGTTCAACTTTGACCTGATCGCCAGTCAGAATACGGATGTAGTTTTTTCTCATTTTGCCGGAAATGTGTGCGGTCACGATGTGGCCGTTTTCCAGCTTTACACGAAACATGGTGTTAGGGAGTGTATCGACTACCTCACCATCCATTTCGATCTGATCTTCTTTTGCCATTAACAATCAATCCTGATTCAGGTAAACAAGCATAAATAACCGCGGTCGGTCAAAATCGTGCGCGCATTTTGCCTCATTTCCCTTGGATAAGCAAAACTGCTTTGCTGTCAATGGGCTGGCTCTCGAGTAACCGGTAACTTTCAAGTCAGCAGCGTCCAGCGGTTGGCGATCAGCAGCTCCAGAGGCCTGTACTCCGTCTTGTAGCGCATCTTGTCGCAATCCTTGATCCAGTAACCCAGATAAAGGTAGGGCAGATTGAGTCGTCGCGCTTTCTCGATCTGCCAGAGGATCACATAGACGCCAAGTGAGCGCTCGGGCAGTTCCGGCGCGAAGAACGTATACATTGCCGACAGCCCGTGATCGAGTTCGTCGAGGATACAGACCGCGATCAGCTGTTCCTGAGTATAGAAGGCATGGAAGTGCGAAGTAGGGGTGCTGGCCTGAATGAACGAAGCGAATTGTTCGCGGGAGGGCGGAAACATATCGCCATCGGCGTGACGCAAGGTAATGTAGCGTGCGTAGAGCTCGTAAAATTCCGGGCTGTCGAGATCGCGCGCCGACAGCTCCCGAGTCACCACATCCAGATTGCGACGCCAGATGCGCTTGAAACGCTTGCCCGGTATGAATTCGCGGACTCTTACGCGGCAGGAGATGCATGCCTGACATTGTGCGCAGGCCGGACGGTAGAGGTGCGTGCCACTGCGTCGAAACCCTGCGGTGATGAGTCGACTGTAGAGTGTTGCTGTCAGCGGCTGTTCGGGGTCCATGAACACGGTGGCGGCCTGCTGTCCGTCCAGATAGCTGCAGTCGTGCGCGGTGGTCTGATAAAAACGCAATGTCGCCAGGTCTTCAGAGCTCACCAGGATTGATCTCCAGTGTCCATTTTCCGGTTTTTCCGGGTGCCTGCCGGTATTCGGCAAGCAGCGCCAGGAACGCCTTGCGTGGCATTTCCTTTGCTCCCAGGCTGCGCAGGTGCTCGCTGGGCACCTGGCAGTCGATCAGGCGAAAGCCCCACTGCTGTAGTTGCCGCGTCACCACGATCAAGGCGACTTTGGAGGCGTTGTCGCGCAGGCTGAACATCGACTCTCCGAAAAACAGCTGTCCCATCGCAATCCCATAGAGTCCGCCGACCAACGTGTCGTTTTCCCATACTTCCACGGAGTGTGCGATGCCTTGAGCATGCAGCTCGCAATAAGCCTCTTGCATCTCGGCCGTGATCCACGTACCCGGACCTGCTTCCCTCACCGAGGCACATTGACCAATGACCTCGCGAAAAGCTGTGTCGAAGCTGATGCGGAACCGTTGGCCGCGTAGCACCTTGCGCATGCTGCGGGAGATATGCAGTTCGTCAGGCTGCAACACCATGCGGACGGCGGGAGACCACCAAAGAATGGGTTGGTCATCGGAATACCATGGAAAAATCCCGAGTTCATAGGCTCTACGCAGGCGCTCCGGACGCAGGTCTCCCCCGACGGCAAGCAGGCCGTCGGGGTCTCGCAGAGCGCTGGACGCGGGAGGAAAATCGAGACTCGACTCGCTCAGCCAGTGGAGTTTGAGCATGTTGCCTCATCTCGCAAGTCAGGATCGCTGTGCGCGCCGGTTTTACTTGTCCAGGAACTTCTCGGCATCCAGTGCCGCCATGCAGCCGAAGCCGGCAGAGGTAATGGCCTGCCGATAGACGTGATCCGCAATGTCGCCGGCAGCGAAGACGCCCGGCACACTGGTTTGCGTCGCATTGCCATTGGTGCCGCTGTGTATCTTGACATAGCCGTCGTGCAATTCCAGTTGTCCCTGAAAGATGTCCGAATTGGGTTTGTGACCGATGGCGATGAAGACGCCATCAACGGCGATATCCTTGGTCTGGCCATTCTCGGTACTGGCGATGCGCAGTCCGGTGACGCCCATATCATCACCGAGCACTTCGTCCAGGCGGTGATTCCACTCGATGGTGATCAGGCCGGCCTTCTGCTTCTCGAAGAGCTTGTCCTGCATGATTTTCTCGGCCTTGAGGGTATTGCGGCGATGCACCAGCGTGACGTGTGAGGCGATATTCGAAAGGTATAGCGCCTCTTCGACGGCGGTGTTGCCGCCACCTATGACGGCGACAGGCTTGTTGCGATAGAAGAAGCCGTCACACGTGGCGCAGGCGCTGACTCCCTTGCCCATGAAAGCCTCTTCAGAGGGCAGGCCAAGGTATTGTGCGGACGCGCCGGTGGCGATGATCAGAGCATCACAGGTATAGACTGCCGAGTCGCCCCACAATGTGAATGGGCGCTTGGACAGGTCAGTCTTGTTGATGTGGTCGAAGACGATATTGGCGTCGAAGCGTTCCGCGTGCAGACGCATCCTTTCCATCAGTGCCGGACCCTGCAGGCCTTCCACGTCGCCTGGCCAGTTGTCCACTTCGGTAGTGGTGGTCAGTTGTCCACCCTGCTGCATGCCGGTGATGATGACGGGTTTGAGATTGGCGCGCGCGGCATAAACGGCGGCGGTATAACCAGCGGGGCCGGAGCCGAGGATGATCAGTCTGTGGTGCTGTACTTCGCTCATAAAAGAAGGATTCCTGTTTGCTGTCCTGATTTTGTTACTGATGGTGGTTATTCTAGTTGATCCGTCTGACTTACTCATACAAATTCTTGGCCGCCATCGTTTCTGCCGTGTAATACTCCCCAGCGCACCGTTTCTGTTATTTGCGGCACTCACAAAATTGATTATGATAGCGCCCATTAAAATCTAGAATCAGATAGAAAACATAATTGCAGGTCTCTGAAAAGTTTGAAAAATAAATCAAACAGGAAAGTCAATAAGGAAACGCGGGGCAATTCGGACGCGCAAGCAGCGGGGACGATGAGTCGGGTGGTCAACCGCGTCGTGCGCGAAGCCACGCTCATCCTGTGCTTCCTGAGTGGCGTGTTCCTCCTTATCGCCCTGCTGACCTACTCGTCTGCGGATCCGGGGTTTTTCACGACGGGTAATGGTGGCGACGTTGATAATGCGGTAGGACAACTCGGCGCCTGGATTGCCGACTTGCTGTTGCACCTGTTTGGTCTGTTTGCCTATCTGTTTCCGCTGGCGCTGGGGCTCAAGGTCGTTGCGATGTTGCGCCACTCGGACGCGCCCGCGGAGGAGTTCTCCTGGGGAATGTTCGGGCTCAAGGCGACCGGGGTGATCTTGCTGGCAGTAGGCGCCTGCGCGCTTGCGACCATGCACTTCGAGATCGACCAGAGCATACCCTGGCTGGCGGGCGGCGTGGTGGGATCACTGATGGTGGACGTCACCGTCCCGGTGTTTGCCGTGGTTGGCAGTACCATCCTGTATTTCGCCATCTTCTTGCTGGGGCTGACCATTTCCGTGGAAATCTCCTGGCTCCGGCTTATCGACAGCATCGGCTACTGGACCTTGACCCTGTCAGGCAATATCGCTGAGGGGCTGCGTGGCTGGCTGCAGAGTCGCAAGGAAGAGCAGGACACCAAGCAGATTCTGGAATCGCGCAAGCGTAACCTCGATATCTACATCGAAAAGGAAAAGAAACGCGTGCCGCCGACCATCGCGCCCGTGGTCAAGGCGCCCGTGCAGAAGAGCGAGCGGGTCGAGAAGGAGCGCCAGGGACGACTGTTTGCGGCGCCCAACCCCGGTGATCTCCCCGCGATTTCCCTGCTGGACGAATGGAAAGGCAATACCAAGGCCGGTTTCTCCAAGGACTCGCTGGAGGCGATGTCGCGCCTGCTGGAGCTTAAACTCAAGGACTTCGGCATCGAGATCGAAGTGACAGCCGTCAATCCAGGACCCGTGATTACCCGTTTCGAAGTGCAGCCGGCACCCGGCATCAAGGCCAGCCGCATCACCGGGCTGGGCAAGGATCTGGCGCGTTCACTGGCGCTGGTCAGTGTGCGAGTGGTGGAGGTGATCCCGGGCAAGACCGTCATTGGTATCGAGATTCCGAACGAGCATCGCGAGATGATCATGCTCAGTCAGGTGCTGGCGTCGCCGGATTTCGACAAGTCCCATTCTCCCGTCAGCATGGCACTCGGCCATGACATCGTCGGCAATCCGGTGATCGTGGATCTGGCGAAGATGCCACACCTGCTGGTGGCTGGTACTACCGGTTCGGGCAAGTCAGTCGGCGTGAACGCCATGATTCTCAGCCTTCTGTTCAAATCCACGCCGCAGGAAGTGCGGATGATCATGATTGATCCGAAGATGCTGGAGTTGTCGGTTTACGATGGCATTCCCCATCTGCTCACCCCGGTGATTACCGACATGAAGGACGCGGCCAATGGTCTGCGCTGGTGCGTGGCCGAGATGGAGCGTCGCTACAAGCTGATGTCGGCTCTGGGTGTGCGTAATCTCGCGGGCTACAACAAGAAAGTGACTGATGCGCAAACGGCAGGGCAACCGATTGTCGATCCACTGTGGCGACCAGACCCTATGCAGTTGTTCGAGGAACAGTCGGCGCCCATGTTGGAATCCTTGCCGGTGATTGTGGTGATCGTCGACGAACTCGCCGACATGATGATGGTGGTTGGCAAGAAAGTTGAAGAGCTGATTGCCCGTATCGCCCAGAAGGCGCGAGCGGCCGGTATCCACCTGATTCTGGCAACTCAGCGTCCATCAGTTGACGTGCTCACCGGTCTGATCAAGGCCAACATTCCGACACGTCTCTCGTTCATGGTGCAGTCGAAGATCGATTCGCGCACGATTCTGGGAGAGGGTGGGGCCGAACAGTTGCTGGGCAACGGTGACATGCTGTTCCTGCCACCAGGCGGTGGTGTCGCCACGCGAGTGCACGGGGCCTTTGTCAGCGACGACGAGGTGCATCGCGTCGTGGCGGACTGGAAGGCGCGCGGCGAGCCGGTCTATATCGATGAAATCACGCAAGGTGCCGACGAGCGCGACTACGGCGGTTTCGGTGAGGGTGGCGACGAGGAGGGCGGTGGTGAAGAAGACGATGCTCTCTACGACGAGGCCGTGGCCTTCGTGACAGAATCTCGCAAAGCCTCCATATCGGCGGTGCAGAGAAAGCTGCGGATCGGCTACAATCGCGCGGCCCGCATGATCGATGCCATGGAGTCAGCCGGAGTCGTCTCCGCCATGGGCAGCAATGGCAGCCGCGAAGTCATCGCGCCGCCTCCCCCGCGCTAGTTCAGGAAGCCCGCTCTATGCAACACCGAATTCCAAAACTCTCCGTCAATACAGTTTTGAGCAACGCCGTTTTGAAAGGGTTTGCAACCCTGCTGGTCCTGCCTCTGCTCTTGTTGAGCGGCGGCACGACGGCTCTCGCCCAGCCGGAGGCAGCGAACAAGCTCGAGGAGCTTCTGGGCAGTATCGACACCATTCAGGCCGATGTGCGTCAGCTGATCATGGAGTCGACCGGCGGCATCCTCGAAGAGAGTGAAATCAAGTTCAAACTCAAGCGTCCGGACGGCTTCTACTGGGAAACTATTCTGCCTTACCCTGAGCTGATCGTCACAGATGGTGTGACACTGTGGAACTATCAGCCGGACCTGCTGCAAGTCACCATCGAGCCCTGGGACGCGGCGCGCTCCGAGCTGGCGGCGCAGCTTCTGAACGGGCGCATGGACGAGATCCGCGCCGATTACACCATCACCGGCGGCGCGGTGCGCGACGGCGAGGGCTGGGAGTTCTTCCTGGAGCCACTCGACGATGCCAGCCTGTACAGACGCGTGACGCTGTATTTTACCGGCACGCAGTTGACGTCCATCCACGTCGACAACGGCAATGGCCAGCGCACCTTCTGGGAGTTCTTCAACCACGAGATCAACCTGCCACTCGACGATGCGCTGTTTGTGTTTATTCCTCCGGAAGACATCGACGTCATCGACAATTCCGCACAGTGACGGTCCGCTGCCATGGCTGACAACGTGTCTCAGTCCTTGTTTCCTGAAGACGACAAACCTGCACTGGAGTCGGCCACCCAGTCACAGCCGCTGGCATCGCGTATGCGCCCCCGTCAGCTGGAGGATTTCATCGGGCAGGAGCATCTGCTCGGGGAAGGCAAGTCGCTGGGCGAGGCAATTCGCAAGGGGCTCCCGCATTCCATGATTCTCTGGGGGCCGCCCGGGGTCGGCAAGACGACGCTGGCGCGGTTGGTGGCCGAGGCCAGCAACGGGCAGTTCGAGAGCCTTTCGGCGGTTCTGTCTGGTGTCAAAGACATTCGTGCTGCCGTCGAGCGAGCGCAGACATTACGCAAGGTTAATGGCCGTTCCACGATATTGTTCGTCGATGAGGTACACCGCTTCAACAAGAGCCAGCAGGATGCCTTTCTTCCCCATGTCGAGGATGGCACCCTGATCTTTATCGGTGCCACCACCGAGAATCCCTCTTTTGAATTGAACAATGCACTGTTGTCGCGCGCCCGCGTCTACGTCCTGAAATCGCTCGACGATGACGCCCTGGTGGGCGTGATAGACGCGGCGTTGAGCGACGCCCGGCGCGGACTCGGCAAGCGCCGCATCGCAATCGCCGAACCGGAAAAGCGCCGTCTGGCGATGGCAGCCGACGGTGACGCGCGCAAGGTGCTCAATCTGCTGGAGATCGCGGTCGATCTCGGCACCGAGCGTGAAGGCGGATTGCACATCGACTCGCAGGTCATCGAGCAGGTGCTGCAGGGCAGTGCGCGGCGCTTCGACAAGGGCGGCGATTCCTTCTACGAACAGATTTCTGCCCTTCACAAGGCGGTGCGAGGCTCCAGCCCCGACGGCGCGCTGTATTGGCTGGTACGGATGCTGGACGGCGGTTGTGATCCGCTCTATGTCGCGCGTCGGCTGGTGCGCATGGCCAGTGAGGATGTCGGCAACGCCGATCCGCGTGCCTTGCAGATCGCGCTCTCGGCCTGGGATGCGCAAACCCGGCTCGGCAGCCCCGAAGGCGAGCTGGTGATCGCCCAGGCGGTCATCTATCTGGCCTGTGCACCGAAGAGCAATGCCGTCTACAACGCCTATAACCAGGCGCAGGCAGACGTGCAGAGTGGTGCATCCCTGGAGGTGCCTCCACACCTGCGCAATGCCCCGACAGCGCTGATGAAGTCCTTGGATTACGGCGCCGAGTACCGCTACAGTCACGACGAGCCGGGTGCTTATTCAGCAGGCGAGAATTATTTTCCCCCGCAGCTGCAGGATACCCGGTATTATTTCCCGACCGAAAATGGGCTTGAGCAGAAAATTCGCGAGAAGCTGGACTATCTGCGTGAGCGTGATCGCAACAGCCCCCGGCAGCGATATCCGGCCACAGGCAACGACAGTAAAGGACAATCCGGACCATGAGCTACTCTCTGGCAGTCGCTTTTGGCGGGGCGCTGGGCGCCTTGTCACGTTACTGGTTGATCGGCGCGCTGGGTGCCAGCCGGTTTCCCTGGGGCACCTTCGCAGTCAACGTGCTGGGGTCGTGCCTGATTGGCGTACTGTATGTGCTGATCAGTGAAAAGGCTGTCCTCTCCGAGCAATGGCGCTCGCTGCTGGTGGTCGGTTATCTCGGGGCCTTCACGACCTTCTCCAGTTTCTCACTGGATGCCCTGCTGCTGTTGCAGGAAGGGCGCCTGCTGCAGGCGGGCTTGTATGTTGCGAGCAGCGTTGCGCTGTGTCTGGCCGGAGCCTGGCTCGGTATGATGCTGATGCGGGCGTTATAGATGAATATTTGATTGTGGATAAGAACCTGACTTGAGGAAGTATTGACTCCATGCTGGATCCGAAATGGTTGCGCTCAGAACCTGAAAAACTGGCGGCATTGCTGAAGAAGAAGAATTTCACTCTCGATATCGCTCTGGTCAACGGGCTGGATGTGAAGCGTCGCGAACTGCAACAGGAAACTGAGAAGCTGCAGAACGAACGCAATGTGCGCTCCAAGCTGATCGGGCAGGCCAAAGCGGCCGGTCAGGACGTGGCACCGCTGCTGGCCGAGGTGGCCAATCTGGGCTCCTCGCTGGAGGAGAACAAGAAGGCGTTGGCCGTGGTGCAGGACGAGTTCAATGATCTGCTGATGCGTATCCCCAATGTGCCGCAGGAATGCGTGCCGGAAGGGCGCGATGAGCATGGCAATCTGGAGTTGCGCAAGTGGGGCACGCCCCGGGTTTTCGATTTCACTGTCAAGGATCATGTCGCCATTGGCGAGGCCAATGAGCAAATGGATTTCCCGACCGCCACCAAACTGACTGGCTCGCGCTTTGTCGTGCTGCACGGCGGCACCGCGCGTCTGCACCGCGCATTGATTCAGTTCATGCTCGATCAGCACACCACAGAGCACGGCTATGAGGAAGTCTACGTGCCTTACATCGTGAATCGCGATTCGCTGCTTGGCACCGGGCAGCTGCCCAAGTTTGCCGAGGATCTGTTCCGCCTGGAAGGCGAGGACGAGTACTACCTGATCCCGACTGCCGAAGTGCCTGTGACCAATCTCGTGCGCGATACCATCGTGCCCGCTGAGAAGATGCCGTTGAAATACGTCTGCCACACGCCTTGTTTCCGCAGTGAGGCAGGCAGCTATGGCCGCGATACCCGTGGCATGATCCGCCAGCACCAGTTCGAAAAAGTGGAGCTGGTACAGATGGTGAAGCCCCAGGATTCCGATGCCGCGCTCGAAGAGTTGACTGGGCATGCCGAGAAGATTCTCCAGCTTCTGCAGCTGCCTTATCGGGCGATGCTCTTGTGTGGTGGTGATATGGGCGCCAATGCTGCTCGTACCATCGATCTTGAGGTCTGGCTGCCCTCGCAGAACTGCTACCGGGAAATCTCGTCCTGCAGCACATTTGAAGACTTCCAGGCTCGCCGCATGCAGGCGCGCTGGCGCAATCCCGAGACCGGCAAACCCGAGTTGTTGCACACACTGAACGGGTCGGGGCTGGCCATCGGACGCACACTGGTCGCCATTCTGGAGAATTTCCAGAATGCTGATGGCTCCGTCACGATTCCAGAAGTATTGCGTCCCTACATGGGCGGCAAGGAAATTCTGGTCTGACAAGACTGCAGCAGGCCGTGTTCAGGCCGGCAACAGGCGCTCAGGCTCAAGGAGTGGATTTATGCAGTACCTGCCCATATTTCTGAATGTCCGGGCCCAGAATTGCCTCATCGTAGGTGGTGGGGAAGTGGCCTATCGCAAGGCCGTCCTGCTGGACAAATCCGGTGCCCGCCTTCGGGTAGTGGCTCCGGATATCGACGATCTGCTGGAGACGCTTGTCATTGCGGGTGCCGGCGAACTGCATCGGCGCCCCTTTGCCGAGGCTGATCTGGATGGGGTCTTTCTGGTAGTGGCCGCGACAGATGATGAGGACGTGAACGCGGCCGTGTCCGCTGCCGCCAAGGCGCGCGGTCTGCCCGTCAATGTCGTCGACAAACCGTCACTGTGCAGCTTCATCGTGCCCTCCATTGTGGACCGCTCGCCCGTCGTCATCGCCATCTCCAGCGGTGGCACCTCGCCGGTGCTGACGCGCAAGCTCAAGGAGAAAATCGAAGTACTGGTGCCCGCTGCCTACGGTCGTTTGGCACTCTTGCTTGGCAAGTATCGTGGTCGGGTGAAGAGCATGATCACGGAGGGCAAACGCCGCACCCGCTTCTGGGAGGCACTGCTGTCGGGACCGTTGTCGGAGATGGTGTTCGCAGGCAAGGAAGAGGATGGCAAGCGCTATATCGAGCAGCACCTTGCACTTGCCGATTACCTCGATGTGCGTGGCGAGGTCTTTCTGGTCGGTGCTGGCCCCGGTGATCCCGATCTGCTCACGCTCAAGGCATTGCGGCTGATGCATGAGGCGGATGTGGTGCTCTACGATCGTCTCGTCTCCAAGGAGATCATGGCGCGTGTGCGCCCCGATGCCGAGAAGATCAATGTGGGCAAGGAGCGCTCCAACCACCTCGTGCCGCAGGAAGAGATCAACGACATGCTGGTGCGCCTCGCCCGGGAAGGCAAACGGGTGCTGCGCCTGAAAGGCGGCGACCCCTTTATCTTCGGACGCGGTGGTGAGGAAATCGATCAGCTGGCGGAGGCCAGAATTCCGTTCCAGGTCATTCCCGGTATCACGGCCGCCTCCGGCTGCGCCTGTTACGCTGGTATCCCACTGACTCATCGCGAGTATTCACAGTCCGTGCGCTTTGTGACCGGGCACTTGAAGAACGACACCATCGACCTCGATTGGCCGACGTTGGCCAGCGAGAATCAGACCGTGGTTTTTTACATGGGATTGGTGGGGCTTGAAGTCATCTGTGCGCAACTGATTGCTCACGGTATGGCTGCCGACATGCCGATTGCGCTGGTGCAGCAGGGCACCACGGCGAACCAGAAGGTCCTGACGGGCACACTGGAATCAATGCCGGCTTTGGTTGCTGCCAATGAGATACAGGCACCGACGATCATCATCGTGGGGCGCGTGGTGAAACTGCGGCCGCTTTACTCTTGGTTTGGTGGTTAAAGGCAGCACTAGACCTGTGGGAGCGGGCCTGCCCGCGATA
>JBBTKA010000215.1:0-5208 GCA_038059145.1 Pseudomonadota bacterium | reverse complement strand
TGAAACGTTCGTAGTGGCCCAGATCGAGGTCAGTCTCGGCGCCGTCAGCGGTGACAAACACTTCGCCGTGCTGGAACGGGCTCATGGTCCCCGGATCCACGTTGATGTAGGGATCCAGTTTGAGCATGGTGACGTTGAGACCGCGGGCTTCGAGAATCGCCGCAAGAGATGCCGAGGTGATGCCTTTACCGAGAGAGGAAACTACACCACCGGTAATAAAAATATATCGCGTCATTAACGCCCCATCCAGAGTAGACAAACGAGTGAATCAGATTCGGAAATGCTTGGCCGGTACTTGCGAAAACACGTCAAAAAAGCATTTTAAACAAGCACCTACAGATGGGATTACAGAGTACCAGAAGCCATCAACGACCACAACGCAAAAATCTGCCGGGCCCCGGTTGACAAGCGCGAAGGCGCGCATTTTCAGGGCCGTGCGCGTGAAAAAATTCACTAGCAGGAACCACCGCCGTCGGAAGACCAGATGGTCTCCCAGGTGACCTCCCAGGAGCGCTCCCCCTCTTCTGCCTGCCAGCCCTCGCAGACACCCACGCCGGGAATACACACCAATTCGTCTCCTGCATAGAGCAGCGGCAAACGCTCGCGCAACCACGGCAGCACAGCGGCTTCCTGCAGGATTTTTTTCAGCGGTCGGGTACGCCGCCCGGCCAGTCGGCAGTGCTCACCGCCGTGCCGGTAGCGAATCTGCAGGACGGTGCCTTCCGGCAACGGGCGCACCCCTTTCCCCTGCCCCACGGACACCCGCAAAGTGCCATTACCTGGCAGCACCAGTGGCGCGGGCGGGACCCAGTCATGGCCACCCTGATCCGACAACGGCGGCGCAACGTTGAGCAGATAAAGGCGATCGCGGTAGCGCCGCACCACGCGACGGACGCTTCCTGAGCCCACCGGGCGATCGGCACTGCCTGCCTCGTCGCCAATGTCGCCGAGGTCTTCCCAACTGACTTCAGGTTGCGCGTCAACCGCGGCTGGCAACAGCTCAGTGACAATGTTCTGCAGCACGTTCCAACCCGGATCAGCCACCTGTTGACGCCGCAGCCAGTAGCGCAGCAGGTTGCGCTGCCGGGCATGACTCAGCCGGTCAAACGCCTTCAGCTCCAGGACAGAGTCCTCTTCCGTCGCGGCCAAGGCGTAGTCTTGTGCAGCCAACTCCTCCAAAAGCACTTCAGCTTCAGCACATAACTCTGCGCTGCGCTTCCAGTTTTCCCTATAGGCAGGCCAGCGACGGGCGATGGCTGGCAGCAGCTCATGGCGGCAGTAGTTGCGATCAAACAGCGTAGACTCGTTACTCTCGTCGTCGATCCACTGCAGCTGCTGCGCACGGGCGAAGTCTTCCAATGCTTGCCGCGTGACTCCCAGTAAAGGGCGCATCAAGGTGCCACACCCCAGCTTCCGGGTGACAGGTATGGCTGCCAGACCGCGCGGTCCCGAGCCGCGCAAGGAACGCAACAGGAAGGTCTCGGCGAGATCGTCCAGATGATGCCCCATGACCAGAAGGTCGCCCGGGTGCAGGCACCGCTCAAAGGCTGCATAGCGGTGCTGGCGGGCGAGATTTTCGAGGCTGGCCCCGGTGTCGCGTGCGATGTGGACACGCTCCACGGAGAGCGCGACACCCAGTGCCGCGCAGGAGTCTTCGCAGAAACGTTGCCAGACGGACGCGTTGGGACTCAATCCATGATTGACGTGAATGGCCGCAAGAACAAAGGCGGCGGGGTGACTCTGCCGAAGACGATGCAGCGCGTGCAGCAGGACGGAGGAGTCCAGTCCCCCACTGAACGCCACCACCAACCTGCTGCCTTCCGGAATTCCGGCAAGCTGCGCAGACAGTGACTGTTCGGTGAAGGTCATGCCAAGGGAAACCCGCTGCGGGTGGAACCGGTGGTTAGTTGGAAATACCGTAACTCATCAGCCGCTTGTAACGACGCTCGAGGAGTTCATCCAGCGACAATCGGGAGAGCCGATCAACCTGCTCGATGAGCGCGGTCTTGATGTTGGCGGCCATGGCCTGCACATCGCGATGCGCACCGCCCAGTGGCTCGGCGATGGTGCTGTCGACAATGCCCAGCTCCTCCAGGCGTTTGGAGGTGACGCCCATGGCCTCGGCGGCAGCAGACGCATACTCGGCAGACTTCCAGAGAATCGTGGCGCAGCCTTCCGGCGTAATCACCGTATAGGTGGAATACTCCAGCATGTTCAGATGATCGGCGATGCCGATAGCGATAGCTCCACCGGAGTTGGCCTCACCTGTCACAGTTGCGATCAGCGGCGTGCGCACCATTGACATCATCGCCATGTTTTCGGCAATCGCCTCGTTGATGCCACGCTCTTCGGAGTCGATACCGGGGTAGGCGCCGGGGGTATCGATAAAGGTCAGTACCGGCAGCTTGAAACGCTCGGCCATGGCGATCAGCCTTCGCGCCTTGCGATAGCCCTCAGGACGCGGCATGCCGAAATTATGACGGACCTTCTCCTTGGTCCCACGCCCTTTTTGATGACCAATCACCATGACCGGACGACCATCGAGACGGGCAATACCGCCGATCAATGCCATGTCATCGGCAAACAGGCGGTCGCCATGCAACTCGTCGAAGTCGGTGAAGATGTGGTTGATGTAGTCGAGGGTGTAAGGACGCAGCGGGTGACGTGCTACCTGAGAAATCTGCCAGGGTGACAGGGAGGAATAGATCTTCTCGGTGAGCTTGGTGTTCTTTTCCTGCAGCTTCTGAATCTCGTCGGTAATGTTCAGCTTGTTGTCGGTTCCCACCAGACGCAGCTCATTGATCTTTACTTCCAGGTCGGCGATAGGCTGTTCAAAATCAAGGTAATTCGGATTCATAGCGTTGTCATGTTCCAGTAATAATGCGTACGTTGTTGCCATGATAACAAAAGCCGCCAGCGTTTAGCGACTACCAAAACGGGCGCCTCAGCGCGCGCCGGACCAGCTGTTGTCGCTCTTGTAGTTGAGCACCACGCGGGTTTTTCCGAACTCTTCCTGCAGGCGCTGCAGCAGCGCCTGTGTCGGCAGAATGGCCCACTGGGCACCCAGCAGCAGAACTCCCTTGCTGTCACCCCGGTCGTAGAAAATCCGCACGGGGCATCCACGCACGATGCCCTGCTCGTCTTCGGACCCGCTCTGAGGCTGAGCAGCCTGATGGCGCCCGCGCTGTGCAGTGGGCGCTGGTCTGCTGATGATCTTCGGTACAGGTGCCAGATCTGCGCGTTGCGGCTCCAGGATCCGTGCCAGCTGTCCGGTGAAACCTGGCGCCAGAAAATCCTTGTGCAGATAGAGATCGAGAAATTGAGCGCAACGCTGCCGGGCTTCGTCCAGACTCAAGACGTTGCGGGCGCGACCGCGCATCGCTCCGCTGTAATCATCGACACTGACCTGACAGTCCACCACCAGAATGGTGTCCTTTTGCAGCAGGTCACGAAACTGCTCGTACTCCTTGGCAAACAGCGACACTTCCAAACGGGCGCTGCGATCATCGAGCACTATGAAGGCGATGGTCTCACCGCGCTTGCTCTTCATCGTGCGCATCGACACTACCAGGCCCGCGACCAGTTGATACTCCCGCTCCGGTTTCAGATTGGCCAGCCGGTCGCGGGCAATATGCCCGAGCTCGGGCAGAAATTCATCGACCGGATGCCCGCTCAGATACAGACCCAGGGTCTCGCGCTCTGCCGCCAGGCGATGCTGCTCGCTCCATGGCCGCACGGCGGGTCGATTGCTCGACGGGGAGCGCACCGGCTCGCTCACAGGACTGATATCGCCGAACATGTCCTGCACGCCGATCGCATTGTTACGGCTGCTCTGTTCGGCCGCCTGCACCGTGTCGGCAATCGAGGCCATCAGGGTCGCTCGCGCCTGATCCTTGCTGCCCTCCTGCAGACTGTCCAGAGCTCCGGCACGAATCAGCGCCTCCAGCGTGCGCTTGTTGATGGCACGGGCGTCGACACGACGACAGAAATCGAGCAGCGAGACGAAAGGACCGCCCGCCTTGCGTGCCGCAATGATGGCAGCCACCGGGCCTTCACCCAGTCCCTTGATCGCCCCCAAACCATAGACGATCTCATGCTTCTGATTGACGGTGAAATTGTAGGCGCCGATATTCACATCGGGCACCACCAACGGCAGTTTCATCAGGCGGCATTCCTCGATGAGGGTGACCACCTTGTCGGTATTCTGCATATCGGCGGACAGCACTGCAGCCATGAAATAGGCCGGGTAATGCTCCTTGAGCCAGGCTGTCTGATACGAGACCAGTGCGTAGGCGGCAGAGTGTGATTTGTTGAAACCGTATCCGGCAAATTTCTCCATCAGATCGAAGATGGAGCCGGCCAGCTTGGCATCGAGCTGACGTTGCGCGGCGCCCTCCAGGAACGCATCGCGTTGCTCGGCCATCTCCTCGGCCTTCTTCTTGCCCATGGCGCGGCGCAACATGTCGGCGCCACCGAGGCTGTAGTTCGCGAGGACCTGGGCGATCTGCATCACCTGCTCCTGGTACAGGATCACTCCATAGGTATTGGAGAGCACAGGCTCCAGATCCGGATGCGGGTAGTCCACCGCCGCGCGTCCGTGTTTGCGATTGATGAAGTCGTCCACCATGCCCGACTGCAGCGGACCGGGTCGAAACAAGGCAACCAAGGCGATGATGTCTTCGAAACGGCTGGGAAGCAGCCGCTTGATGAGATCCTTCATGCCACGGGATTCCAGCTGGAACACGGCGGTGGTCTCGCCACGCTGCAGCAGCTCATACACGCGCTTGTCGTCCAGCGGAATCTCGGTGATGTCGAGTTGCGTCGGCGCACCGGCGAACTCCTGGGCGTTGATCATCTTGATCGCCCAATCGATGATCGTCAGGGTGCGCAAGCCAAGGAAGTCGAACTTCACAAGACCCGCAGTCTCGACATCGTTCTTGTCGAACTGGGTGACAAGCCCCTCGCCGTTCTCGTCGCAATACAGCGGCGAGAAATCGGTCAGCTTGGTCGGCGCAATAACGACGCCCCCGGCATGTTTGCCGACGTTGCGGGTGAGGCCTTCGAGCTTGTAGGCCATCTCCATGACTTCCTGCGCATCTTCGTCACCGGCGATGAACTCCTTGAGCTGCGGCTCGGTTTCCACAGCCTTCGCCAGCGTAATGCCGACCTCGAAGGGAATCAGCTTGGAGAGCTTGTCTGCCAGTGCAT
>JBBTKA010000214.1:0-7284 GCA_038059145.1 Pseudomonadota bacterium | reverse complement strand
GGCGCGCCTGCCCCGAGCACGCCGAAAAGCGTGCCGCCGATGCCCCCCGCTGCACCACTGCCGGGGACACTGTCCACATCATAACCATGCGCCCTGGCGCAGGCCGCGTAGTGCTGCAGCCCTCGCTCCAAAACCAAAACCTGCTCGGCGGAAGCTCCTTTCTGCGGCGAGAAGACCGCAGCCGCGCCGCGCGGCCCGAGCAACACATTGGTCACATCGGTCGCCACCAGCACTTCGACACCTGCGAAACGTTCGAGCACGGGCGCGATGTCGATGTGAGCGAGATCGAGCAGTGCACCACCACCGCGCGCAAGCGCCTTGCCGAGCACATCCGTGAAGCGCGCGCCGAGCGCCTGCAGCAGCCCCACGCCCGCATCAGTTGTCGCACTGCCGCCCAGCCCGATGATCAGGCGTCGTGGCCGGTGTTGCAGTGCTGCGAGAATCAGCTCCCCTGTCCCAAAACTCGAGGCACGCAAAGCGTCACGCTGCCCGGGGGCGACGAGGTGCAAGCCACTGCCTTCTGCCACTTCCACAACAGCGGTGCTGCCAGCATCAATCAGCCCGTAGTGTGCAGTGACAGGAGCGCCCAGCGGATCCGTCACCGTGCACGGATACAGCGTGCCGCCGGTGGCATTGACCAGTGCCACGGTCGTGCCCTCACCGCCGTCGGCCAGTGGCATCTCCACCAGCACATCCTGCGGCGCTGCACGGCGCCAACCCTCGGCGATCGCCCGCGCCACGGCAGGTGCGCTCAGGCACTCCTTGAACGAATCCGGCGCGATCAACACATTCACAACATCGTCCTCATACAACCATCCTCACAGGTCCACCATCACAGGACCGCCATCACAGGACCAACAGCGCGACCAGTTGCACGGCGATAATCGTGACGATGCCCATGGCCAGCGTGGCGGCCGTGTGTGCGCGATACGCGGTGGCGACGTCCATCCGGCTGAACTGCGCCACGACCCAGAAATAACTGTCATTGGCGTGAGAGACGGTCATCGCGCCAGCGCCGACAGCCATCACCGTGAGCGCCCTCCCCATGTCGCTGTCGAGCCCGATCTGCGGCAGCAAGGGCGCCACCAGCGCCGACGCCGTCACCATCGCAACGGTCGAAGAACCCTGCGCCGTCTTCAATGCGGCAGCCACCACAAATGGCATCAGCACTCCAATCCCGAGACCGGACAGGCTGCTGCCGAGAAACTCGCCCAGCGGTGTAGCGGCGAGCACCGCACCGAAGGCGCCACCGGCGCCGGTCACCAGCAGGATCGGCGCGGCAATCACCAGCCCCTGCCCGATGTAATCGCTGAAGCGCGCCACTCGGTTCGCGCCGCTCAGCAGCAACACTGCACAGCCGAGGCCCACCATCAATGCATTCATTGGCTTGCCCAGAAAATTCAGTGCCTCGAAGAGCACACCCTGCCCCAGCGGCGCGCCCGGATAGTTCGCCACCGAACCGAGGCAGATCAGCAGGATCGGCACGAAGATCGGCGCGAAGGCGGCGCCTGTTCCCGGGAGATCACGTTGCAGCGCGCCGTTGGCTTGCTCCCCACTCTCCAGTTCGTCGGCCTCTTCCAGCTCTGAACTCGTCAAATGAGCGCTGAACCGCGCCCAGGCCAGACCCGTCAGCGCGGCAATCATTGCAAAACCGAGCCCCATGAGAATCACCAGCCCCAGGTTATCGCCCAGCCCCAGATTGCCAGCCGCCGCAATCGGCCCCGGCGTGGGCGGCACGAGAGTGTGCGTCGCGAACAGCCCGGTCGAGAGAGCGACAGTCATGGCCACGGGAGACGCTTTGAGCGTCCGGGCAACAGAGCGCTTGAGGCTGTTGAGAATGACAAACCCGGAATCGCAGAATACGGGGATGGCTACCAGAAAACCGACACTCGACATGGTCAGCGTCGGGAAGCGCTGCCCGAACACCCGAATGATGGACTGCGCCATGGTGATCGCAGCGCCACTGCGCTCAAGGATCACCCCAATCACCGTGCCGAGCACGATGACCAGCCCGATGTTGCCCATGATGCTGCCGAACCCGCCGCGAATGGTGGTCTCGATGTCACGCAGGGGCAAGCCATAGGCAAAGGCCGCGATGAAGGCTGCCAGCAGCAGAGTGATGAAGGGATTGAGTTTGAGTTTCGCCGTCGCGAACACGATCAGCACTATCAGAACGAACAGCACAAACACCAGATACATGGCGGCTTCCCGGGCGTGACGTCGGCAGCGTCATCGGCAGCCAGCAATGTCAGCGTTGATAGTTGTTATGAAATTGGCGGACGCTGGGAGTATAAGCGGGCAGCGCGCGGGAAAGCCACTGCGTGAGCTGTCTCTATCCATATGTGTCGGGTGTCTAGCTGGTTGGTTCAAGGCCCGAATGTACATTGTATTTCGTTATTTGTGATCTTACTGTACCCAATCGGGATGGAATACAGGCTGTAAATTCTGAGAATGGCAGAAAAATCGGAAACATCATAAGCAGGATTGAGGTGTAATCTCAATTCACTTTTGTCACTTGGCACTTCGAGGGGTTCTCTCTCAAAAGGAGCAACTTCCAAATCCGTTATCTTGACCCTCACGATAAAGAATCTTTGCAATGGATTATCAAAGCAAACTGAGAAATGGCCTAATACTTGATCAACAACAGGGTGAAGATATTCCGGGTATGTTTCATCTGTATTTTGTACTGCGTAAGTAGTGAATCGACCGACTACAAGCACAATACACAAAAGCGCCACGACTATCACGACACAGAGAACTGACAACACTACTCTACGGACTATCTTCATGCTCCAATCCTGCCGATAATTACCACCACCCACCACTTGGATTGCCTCCAAAGTTGAACGTGGCATTCGGTGGAAGTACCTGCGTTTGCACGCCTGCACCAGCCATACACCAGTTCCAATCGAACGGGCAAATAGTGTGATCCACGGCTTGTGCATACAATTGCACACTTGTACTTGGACTGCCTACCGGAGGAATCATGTCGAAGTTCCACCATACCATATAGACTTCATAGGGGTTAATTAGGCCTGCCTCGAACGAGCCCGCACTCCAAATACTGTATCCCGACGGATCAAGCACGCTTCCAGTATTACAATCGTCATACCCCTCTGGCAAACTAGTAAAGGAAGTACACCCATGGAAGAATGTGTTTCTTACTCTGAGATCGTGCTCATACCCGGGGTCGTCGCCGGGAAATGGGCCAGGAGACAACCAATAAAAGGCTGAGTCGGCGTAGTACGATCCGTTGTAATATATGTCTCCACCCGCGGGCTGTACGTCTGCATATGCAATTTGAGATACCACAATCGTAGTAAAAAAAGTAGCAATCCCGATGATCTTTTTCTTGACGTATGAAATCATTCTATTTCGCCCTCTTGGAAGCTATTTGCTGGAGATATTGAACTAGCTCATTTTTCGACATATCCATAACTCGCGAGCGCGAGTTGGAATACTTATCTCTATATGAAATCGGACGTACTGAAATAGAATCAGGCGAACTTGCGAAGAATAATTCCTCCCCTTTGGACACTTTAACTCGCGAATCTGATCTTGCCTTGCCTATATTTTCGGCATCTCCTGTAATCTTTGCCCCATAAATAATTGGTCTTCCGGAGCGCACCCATTCCAATCCTTCCTGAATCTGCTCCCGAATTACAAGTAGCTGTCTTGTCATTGAATTTAGTTCATTGTCATCAGAAATTTCTTCTACGGAATAATTTTTTACTAATGTAGACAATCTAAATTCGTTTCCTTGCAAGGCATTTTCAAATGACGAAATCGTTTTTTCACGCGCATCCTTCACGAATTCTTTAGCGCCACTTCCTCCACCGATAAGTGGGCTTGGCCTTCTAGTACCTGATATCCCGGCCACCCATATATACAATGCCTGCGGCGATACTCTATTTTCGTCTAGCACGCGTACAACATCTGAGTCACCAACAGCCTCTCCAAATCCAATTTCCAGAGAATTTTGGGCCTGAATTTGCCCGGCGCTAAACATTAACAACACAAGTAGATAGGCCTTGTTTTTTCTCATCTTGGCGGTCCAACTAAGTTCATAACTATCCAGAGTGAACATAACAATCCCTCGCGATAAAATAATCTTTAGTCTATAATTTTTTAAAATTTTAGCCCTTCATGAATCACCAGCGGCTTGATCATACGAGAGGATTCATTCTTAGAGAATACTCGCAAGATTGTATTTTTATTAAAGTTGAAATCTGTAATGCAATCGGATACTTTTTATCCGCCATGTATTGATTGCCAATACGCGGACCATCTGGATACGCACTTCAAGGAGAAGAAGGGATGACTTCGCTGGAACTATCAGTTGCACAACAGTCTCGCTGGCTAAGAAAGGCGCGAAAGGTCATGAGGCTCTCCGTCGGACAACTTGGGGAGCATTTGGGGGTAACTTCCAGAACCATCAATGCCTGGGAAAATGAAAGCAACCCAAACCTCCCGGCACGGGACAAATTCATCGGCTACTTGATATTGATGTCTACAGGAGGGAGGGAGTTACCTTCTCCGGAAGTGCTGATCAACGCACTGCAAGAACACGATCTCAGCGGGAAGGCGCTTCTCAATTCCAATCGTGACAGAGCTACTACCCAGCGCTTTTTTGCCCTGCCGCCAGAGAATAGGGCAATGGTGGCTCTCATGGTCCGATCACTTAGCAACGCACAGAAAGCAAAGACAATTGGAAGCCAAGCCATTGAGAAGAAGCATAATCAGATTGATTCAGACGCTGATCGGTAGAAATTCAGATGGTGCCTGCAAACGACGATAGAATGAATTCACTGACAAGCTGCTCAAAAAGGCGGATCAATGCCCCGCATGACTAGAATGTATCGGAGATCAATCATACGCACGCAGTGGCAGTTACAGGAAGCAGAAAATCGATTCGATGAAATCGTGGAGGAAGCATTGACGAACGGCCCGCAAACCATGACTCGTCACGGCGCCCAATAGTGGTCATCATGTCGGCGGCCGAGTACCACAAGATCACACTAACCAGAAACACGTTGGTTGAGTTCTTGCAGAATTCACCTCTGGCCGACGCCAACTCGGCAGTGATAGCGTCAGCGGCACTATGACGGGTGTGATCAGCGGCATGACGACAGGAAGCAACGCGCTGATCGCGAATGTGTCTACCGGTACGGCTCAGCCCGTCGCCACCACGTCGTTGGAAGTCACCAATTTTCCCGCGACCGGTCCGATGTTCTCCGACCCCCGTGAAGCGCCCTTCGTGTGCCAGACCGACGCCTTCGATCTTGCCGATGGCACCACCCTCGGCGCGCCTCTGGACGCCAACTATCGACAACAAAACCGCCCCCTATGTCGTACGCATCAAGACCGGCACGCTTAACCGCGCGACCTACCAGACGGCGATGCTACATAACCCGGTGACGGAAGAGGCTCCCAGCCTGAGCAACCCTCCGGATGGCTGGAACGGCTGAGGCTGCTCCAGCAGCTCCTATCAGCAGCACAAGATCGCCGATAATTACCCCGGTCTGGTCGATGGCATACCGCCCGGCTGCAGTTTTCCCGATGTCGCCTTCGGAACCGTCTACTCGATCACCGATCAGAGTCTGCTCGGACACTATTTCCGCGACACCGCACCACAGCAGTTCAGTGATGCCCAGATCGAAGCCGTGGCTGGCATCCCCTCCGTGAAGACCATGTATACCAATACCATATATCAAGGTGCGCTGCTCATCGCGGCAGACGCCTGCTGCCCGGATGTACTGACAGATGATCAGCGCTATTACGCCACGACTAATCCAACCGGCGTGCGCTGTGGTGTCTATGACCACACAGTCAACATTTATGGCAAGGACCCGGTGACCGGCTTCGCTCGCCGCCCGATTGACGACTTGGGTGTGCAATACGGGCTGGCGTCGAGCAGCAGGAGCTGCAAGGATTGTGGTTGAAGTTTTGAGGCCAGACTGAACTCGGGCACCATTGCGGTTGCTCACGAGTAGGCAATATCCGAGCAGTGCCTTCAGATTGTGCATCCTGGCCGAAAAGCGAGGTTGCCATCTGGATATGACAATATACGGTTAAGAAAAAAAATGCCCGCATCTCGCGATACGGGCATTGCTGTTGCTGCTGAAGAAGCGAAGGAGCTTCGTGCCGACTCAGGTGTGAGAGGCCGATTCGCCGTGTTCAGCGAGGTCGAGACCAGTGGATTCGACTTCAGGCGATACACGCAGGCCGATGGTGTACTTGAGCGCTGCAAGGATCACAGAAGTCACTACTGCGCTCCAGACCACGGCAACCAGTACTGCTTTCACCTGGATCAGGATCTGACCAGAGTCATAGCCGAACGTCGGACCGACCCAGCCATCGACCACATAACCTGCGCCACCCAGCGCCGGGTTGACGAATACACCGGTGAGGATTGCACCAACGATGCCGCCGACTGCGTGGATGCCGAATGCGTCCAGCGCATCGTCATAGCCCAGCATGTTCTTGACGTAAGCCACTGCGAAGAAGCACACGATGCTCGCTACCACACCGATCACCAGAGCGCCCCCAATGCCCACAAAGCCGCAAGCCGGGGTAATTCCCACGAGACCTGCAACGGCACCGGACAGGATGCCCAGCAGGCTCGGACGGCCTCTCAGAATCCACTCAGCTGCCATCCAGGTGAGGGCTGCTACTGCTGTTGCAATCAGCGTGTTGCCGAATGCCAGCACTGCATAACCGTTGGCCTCGAGGTTGGAGCCAGCGTTGAAGCCGAACCAGCCAAACCACAGCAGGGAAGCACCAAGCATGGTCATTGTCAGGTTGTGCGGTGCCATTGGAACTTTGCCGTAGCCAGTACGTTTGCCCAGGAACAAGGCAGCGACCAGGCCTGCGATACCAGCGTTGATGTGCACCACGGTGCCGCCTGCGAAGTCCAGTGCGCCCATCTGCCACAGATAGCCTGCGGTGGCGTTAAGATCTGCTACTACTTCCGGGCTCGTGTAGGCATCAGGACCTGGCCACCACCAGACCATGTGCGCCAAGGGGATGTAGGAGAACGTGAACCACAGTACCGAGAAGATCAGGACGGCAGAGAACTTCATGCGCTCAGCGTAGCCACCGGCAATCAAAGCCACTGTGATTGCGGCGAACGTAAGCTGGAAGAAGGCAAACAGCATCTCGGGAATGACAATGCCTTTGCTGAACGTTGCGGTAGCAACGAAAAAGCCGTTGGCGTCGTAAATAACACCGTCCAGCAACGTCTTGCTCAGGCCGCCAAAGAAGGCGCTACCGTTACTGAAGGCC
>JBBTKA010000213.1:0-13654 GCA_038059145.1 Pseudomonadota bacterium | reverse complement strand
AGCGCGGTAAGCGCGGCAGCAGGCGCCGCCATCATGCTCAGCTTCGGCCTCGGTACGCTGCCCTTCGTGCTGGGCAGCGGTGGCCTGCTGCAGGCCGCCGCGCCTCTGCTGCGACAGCGGCAGGTGCGTACGGCAGCAGGACTCGGGCTGATGCTGTATGGCGTCTATGACATGGCCACGACGCTCATGTCGTGAGCGGAACGGGTGTGAGCACGGCAATTACAATCACAAGACAAAGTTCTCAACAACGACAGACTCAAGAACGACATTCAAGAACAACAAGCAGTCAAAAGGAGAGGCAACAATGAAGCACTTGATCGGCATGTTCAGCAACCCGGCGCAGGAATGGTCCAGAATCCGCGACCGCAATGACTCGGTGACTGGCCACTATCTGAGTTATCTGTTGTGGATGGCCTTGCTGCCGCCGCTGGCCTGGTGGTACGGCGCGAGCCAGATCGGCTGGGAGATCGCTGACCGCGTGATCCTGCTGACGCCGGCATCGGCTGCCCAGATCATGGCCCTGTTCTATGTTGCCATTCTGCTGAGTATCGCCTTTCTGGGCTTCATGATTCACTGGATGGCGAGGACTTACGACGCCCGCAACGACGACGTCGCACACGGCATCGGCGTTGCTGCCTACATGTGCGCGCCGATGTTCGTGATCGGGCTTACCGGGCTCTACCCGGTGCTGTGGCTGGACATGGTGCTGGGGACACTGGCAGCGGCGTACACGCTGTACCTGCTGTACATCGGCATACCGATTGTCTACGACATGCCGAAGGAGCGCGGCTTCCTGTTTGCCAGCGCAACAGTGGCAGTGGGACTGGTGTTGATGGTTGCTCTGCTCGGCGCCACAGTCATTCTCTGGGAGATGGGCGCGATGCCGATCTTTACCGATGGCTGAACGCAGACTAGACTCGCACACCATGAAGCTGCTCGAGTTCGAACACATCATCCAGATCAATGATCCGGATCAACCACAGATCCCTCCGCTCAGCAGGCAACAGCTGTGGGAGTGTCTGTTGTTTCGCGCCCGGCACCCGGGGCATTTCAACCCCGCACTCGCCTGTCGGCTTGAAGATGTCTCCACGGCCGGCTTCGTGCGCTACCTGCAGTTCGGCAACATGGAGCTGAGGGACGAGGTGTTTTTGTTGCCGGGGCACGAAATTCGCACCACGACGGCGGGGTCAGACCAACCCCTGTTCGCCGAGAGCATCGCCCGCATTGAGGAACCGGGGCCGGAGCGGCTGTTTGTGCGCTTTGTGTATCGTCGGGACTCTGGTAATGAAAGCGGCAATGGCGACGAACCAGGCGGCATCGACGTCGACGAATACCTCAAGGCCGCATATGTGCAGAATGATCGAGACGCCGTGCGCCTGATGCGGGAAATGGTCCGTGACGGACTGCTCAGCAGCGGATCATGGCTCCAATAGAACACCCAGCGTGTCGACGTAGCGCTGCTCGTTGATGGCTTCTGCCATCAGCCCCCCGCCCAGCAGCTCACGGACATCGGCATGGATCTGCGTCAGCGCAGCAATGCGGGCCTGTGAGCTGAAGTCAGCCTGCATTACCGCTCCCCACAGGCTCAACATGGCCGAGTCGATCAACCGCACGCTGTTGTCCTTGGCCCACTCCGCCGAGATCAGCGCACCCAGCTCCGCCATCTGCGCCCTGACGAGCACATGCTCCTGCTCAGAGAGAGCAAGAAGCATGTTCTCTTCGATGTTCTGCCATCCCGTCGGCATCAACTCCCAACCTTCATAGAAACGCAGCACCCAGGTCATGTATTGCACGTCGGTCTGCACCCGCTGATTGTCGGCGTCTTCGTGGTAATAGCTCAGGAAGTGATGCTGCTCCGGCAAACTCTCCGGCCAGCGTTCGAGCACACGTGTACTGCTGCAGGCGGACAGCATGCAAAGTGCGACGGCAAGAAACCAGAGTTGAGCACGCCTGCGCGCCAGTGCAAGCGTCGGGTGCAAGACGGTAGTAGTAGTGCGAGTGCGGAGCGATGACGACATGTGCAACTGGCTCTCCCGAAAGATGACAGAGCGCACGATGATAACAGAGTCAGACGGAATCGATGATGCCCAGCCGAATGGCCTCCAGCGTAACCTCGGAGCGATTGGTCACCTGCAGTTTTGCATAAATGCTCTTCACATAGCCTTTGATGGTATCCGGGGAAAGCTTGAGCATATCGGCGGCTTGATCGACGCTGAAGCCCTTGCCTATCAGGCAGATCACATCGATTTCACGACGGGTCAGATTGGCCTTTTCAAGCGCATCGCCCTTGTTGTTGAAGTGTTCGATGAGGCGCTGTGAGGAGGAGGCGGACAGCGCTGGCCGATTTTTCTTGATGCCTTGCAGATAACTGACGATGCGAT
Organism: Pseudomonadota bacterium; assembly: GCA_038059145.1. Classification (GTDB taxonomy): domain Bacteria; phylum Pseudomonadota; class Gammaproteobacteria; order Pseudomonadales; family Pseudohongiellaceae; genus UBA5078. Next base: position 11,273 of record JBBTKA010000213.1, on the reverse strand, counting down.
CCCGGTCCTGATCCTTGAGTATGTAACCCTTGGCGCCAGCCTTCAGCGCAGTGAACAGGTGGCGGTCATCGTCATAGATCGTCGCCACCACAATGTAGCAAGGATAGTCCTTCGCGTGCAGCGCACGAATCAGATCTATGCCACTGCCATCGGGCAGACCAAGATCCACCAGCGCCAGATCGAAATCATCGCGAGCGATCAGCGTCAGCGCCGTGGCAAGATCGGCAGCACTCTGTATCCGCAGTGTGGGAAAAGCCGATTGCACACAGGAAATGAGCCACTCCCGCGTCTCGGGATTGTCTTCCACAATGAGGGCCTGACCGTTTTCCAGTGGCAACATCCTGCTTTTCCAGAGTCAAGGTAGGAACGACAACTCTCTTCCGTTCAGTCGCCGAATCGAGCTGCACTGTAGTGCAACGTCGCGGAGTTTGTATACCCCCGAAATGGGGGCACTCCGAAGTGCAAACAGGTGGGACGCCGGGCTACTCCGGCAGCGCCTGCTGCGGTAGCATTGCAGGCAAATATTTACTTTCCGGCGCTCGCCATCGGAGCCGTCTCACGCATGATCAGCAGTCACGAATCTGCCAACGCCTCGCGAGCTGTCACGATTGCGACTCTGCTGCTGACTTTCGTCGCCACGCTACTGTGGGGGCGGATTGCACAGGCCGAGCCCCAGATTATTGAGTCCGTTGAGTTCCTCTACTGGAATGCCACGGAACTGCCTCCCGCTGAGGCCCAGTGGCAGCCCCTGACCCTGCCCTTCAACTCGCGCGAAGAGCGTTCGCCTCTGACCGCTCGCGATGCCGACTCCCCCTATGTCTGGTTCCGGTTTCCGCTGCATCAACCAGAGCAGGGCGGCCGTCACAGCTTGTACTTCTGGCGCTACAACTTGGCGCTGAATGTCTTTTTCAATGGCAGCGAGATCGGCGGCAGCAGCTATCGCGAGAACCGCGACACCATGTCCTGGAATCATCCATTGCTTCTGGAAATTCAGGGGCCCAGCTGGCGCCCGGATAACAACGAGGTGCTGGTGAGGTTGTACCGCAGTGCCTGGGGTGGCAACTTCGCCCCGATTCTCTTTGGAGACACCGCCGAACTGCAGCAACTGTGGTCGGAGCGCATGTTCCGGCAGGTCGAAATCAACGAGGTGCTGCTGGCCTTTGGCATCGGCCTGACTTTGGTGAGTTTCTTCCTGTGGGGCGTGCGTCGCAACGACACCGTGTATCTCTGGTTCAGTGGCATGTGCCTGTGCTGGAGTGTCGTGACGCTGCACATGGTCATCTATCACAACCCGATTCCCTATGATTACTGGCTGCCGCTGGTGCACGTGGCCATCGACGGCGCCATCTTCTGCATGTACGGCTTCATCGGTCGCCTCATCGACGGCGCCAAGCGCCCGCGCCGCGAACAACTGCTGCTGGCCTGGACTGCCTTCGCCTCACTCTCCCACTTTCTGGTGCCGCCGGAATATTTCTTCATGGTGGCCTACGGCTTCCACCTCATCGGAACGATTGCACTTGGCGCGATCGTGTATCGCGTGGCACGGCAGGCATTGCGCTATCGTCAGCGTCAGGCGGTCATCATCACCGGGGCGCTGGCAATTCAGATCACCTTGTTTGTGCACAACATCTACCTGATGTTCTTCGCGCCTAGCGTGCGCTGGGAAGGCTCGATCTTCTACGCGCATTTCGGTATCCCACTGCTGTTTCTGATCTTCGTGGGTTCCTTGCTGAGCCGCTTCACCGGCGCGCTGGAGACCGCCGAAAATCTGAATCGGGAATTGGAGCAAAAAGTTGAACTCAGTCGCCAGGTAATCGAAAAGAGTTTTGCGGAACGACGCGTGCTGGAGATCCAGCAGGCCGCCGAACAGGAGCGCCTGAAGATCTATCGCGATCTGCACGACGATGTCGGCTCCAAGCTGCTGTCGATCATGCATGCCGATCGCGGCAGCAAGCTGGGCGACATGGCCCGCTCGGCACTGGAGAGTCTGCGTCAGGCCGTGTCCAGGGCCAACCACCCGGATCAGATGCTGCAGTCATTCATTGACGATATTCGCGAAGAGACCGAGTTGCGCCTGCGCGGATCGGGTCACGCGGTCGAGTGGCGGCAGAGCGTCGAAGTTCCAGCAGTGATCATTCCATCGACAGTGGCCTTCAACCTGAATCGGATTCTGAAGGAAGTTGTCAGTAACATCATTCGACATGCTGAAGCGCAACGGGTAGTTGTGCAGGTGAACCTGGGAGACAGCGGAATCGAGTTCATCATCCACGATGATGGGCGTGGCTTCGACAAGCACGGGCCGCTGGGCAACGGCATCAACAACATCATCAGCCGCGCCAGAGAGATTGGAGCCACCGTGAGCTGGCACTCGGAGCCGGGAGAAGGCACCACGATTTCTGCTGTGGTGCCAATGGGCTGAAGTTTTGCAAGTGGGAGCGAGCCTGCTCGCGATTGAATTCAATGACAATCAGCGCGGGCAGGCCCGCTCCCACAGCACACGCAGAAATCAGAAGGTCCTGCGAATCTTCAGCGATATTTTGCGACCACTGCCACTGCAGGAATTTTCGATCTCCTCCAGCACACCTGCCGATGTTCTGCCATCGAAGCGTGTCCGTGTATGGCAGCGCTCGCTGTCGAGGAAGTTCATGGACTCCAACCGGAACGTCGTGCCCCCGAAGGCCCGCTTCTCGACGAACACCATCATGTTGTTGTTAGGCGCGTAGGACACAATGTCATCGATATCCACACGCTTATTGTTACCGGAGATGGGGGAGTTGTAGTTAAAACCGTAACTCAGACTCTGGGCACCGATATCGTGGCGGAAGCCGATGCTGTAGAAACCTCTGCCTCCCATTGCCATGCGACGTTCCTGCTGCAGAAACGGATCCATCACTTCGGTGTCCTGCACTTGCAGCCCTGCCGTCAGCATGGCATCGGGAACACCGATAAACCCGAAGCGCACGCTGGTATCGATGTCGATGCCGTAACGCCAGGCGTCACCGATATTGCCCGGTGCAGAGACCAGACTGGTGGGACTGCTGGAAATATCCACACGGTCGATGGCGTCCTGGATGTCGTGGTAGAAGAAGCGCGTATTGAGCACGCCTCCATCCTGCGGCAGGCGATACTCCATGTTGAACTCATAGCGCCAGGACTGCTCCTGCACCAGATCGGGGTTCCCCGCATCGGCATCCTGCTCGTCATCCATGTTGTCGGTACGCGCGACAAAGTCGCTGAAACTCAGCTGCGAGACGTATTTTTCCACTGACGCGCGCAACTGGAACGATGACGTGACATCGAAGCGGTAATCCACACGCGGCCGCAGGAAGTCGAAGTCGCGACTCTTGTCGACACCCACTCCCACCTGCGTAATCTCGGATTGTTCAAGGATCAGTGAGCTCTCCAACGTCATGCGATCATTGAGTTGCCAGTTGTGCATGGCGAATGCTTCATAGCGAATCTCTTCGACAGTCGAATTGGAGTTTGGCAGTGTCACCGGCGTCAACCCGCCGTGCGCCGCGGAGCGGATTCCGGAGGAGCTCAGCACGGCATAGCGCAGATTCGAATCGAGAATTGTCTGAGCGCGTTCGATGCCCAGCTCCAACCCCTGGGTGTCATTCAGACTGAAACTATAGGAGGTGCGGGCAATGCGCTCGCGATCCCGACGGGCTGAATCGATATAGAGATTCTTGGTCGCATCGGCACCTGAGACGACGTAGCGCTCGCGCGTGTTGTCGTTCACACCATCATTGACGATGAAGAGAAATTTGTAGCGGCCACCGTTCTGGAATTCGTGTTCGTAATCGCCGCCCACTTCCCAGCTGTTGCGCTCCGCAGCGATGTCTTCGCGTTCCAGCCTGTACAGAAAAGGGGTGGTGTTGAAGTCGGTGATTCTGCGCTCGACTTCGCTGGGCGGATCGGATTCGTTCCAGGAAGCATTGAGCCGTACGTCATCAAATTCGCCCAGTTGATAGCCCATGCTGGCGCTGACCTGCGTCGAGGTTTCCTCACGGATATCGATTTGATGCACATAATCATTCGGCGAGAAGTCGCCGTTTACGGCGTAGTCCTTGCGGTAGCGATTCTCGTAGCGCGGCTCGGATTCGACACTGAAGCGATAGTCCAGCGCCCCGCTCTGAGCGCCATAGGACAGTGACCCGCCTGGCTTGAAGGTGTCATCGTCGTACAAATCGGCATTGACCTCGGCGGTCAGGCTGGAGCGGGACTCCGCCTCCAGCAGCACGATATTGACCACGGGGCCTGCACTGCGCACGTCGAGATCGTTGGACGTGCCGCGAATGATTTCGATATAGGACACCTGGCTGGCAGAGATGCGCGACAACTGGCTGCTGCCCTCATTCTCTTTGCCTGCCACGCGTTTGCCGTCGATCAGAATCTGATCCCCGGCGCCCAGGCCACGGCTGTTGCCACCACCGCCGTTGCCATTCAGGGCAAGACCAATGCCCGGAATGCGATTGAGCATGTCGTTGACGGAAACCGGTGAATATTGCGCGAAGTAGTCGGCCTCGTAACGCACCGTGGAATCGCTGACAGTGGCGGCGTCAGACGGGGACTGTGCCAGCGTCTGGCTGGTGAGCGCGACGGCGGACATCAAAATGACAAGGCGAATACTGTGAACCAAGTGTTTATGCGTTGTTCCAGATTGCAACGGTGTGCGCTCCTTTGAATTAAATGATCCCTGGATACTGCTGAAACCGATTCTGGTGGCGGCTTGATGAAGTGTGGGGCATGCGGGAAAACGACCCCAGGGTCACGAGTGTAGCCCAGACCGCCAATGTAATACCGTCACAAATTGTGAGGCGAATCTGGCAGACTTGACACAATTGCCACTCTGGCGACCATTTTCCCAGTCGCCATCGGGCGGCCGAGGCGGTTGTTTCGCTGGCGGAAAGGTGCTTGAATCCGCCCCACACGGGCCTGCCGGGCCAGCATTCCCGGCCCTACAACCGTAAAGGTGAACCATGAGCGCAAGCATTCCCTTCTGCCAGCACTGGCGCAGCAAACGTGACAGCGACGACATTCTCTGGCTGTTTCTCGACCGCGAAGGAGAGTCGGTCAACTCACTCTCCAGCGCTGTGCTGCAGGAGTTCGACAGCCTCATCGCCTATGCCACTCAGCACCTGCCGCGCGGCATCGCCATACTTTCCGGAAAGCCCACCGGCTTCATCCTGGGTGCCGATATTCGCGAATTCGGCAACTTCACCGATCCCGCCGAGGTGACCAAGGCGATCTCCCAGGTGCACGACATGTTCTCGCGCCTTGAGCGTCTGCCCTGCCCCACGGTGGCGGCGTTCGATGGCTACTGCCTGGGGGGAGGACTGGAGCTGGCACTCAGCTGCAGCTATCGGATTGCGCGCGACGTCCCGACGACGAAGATTGGATTCCCCGAAATCCAGCTCGGCATTTTTCCGGGCTTCGGTGGCTCGGCGCGCTCAGTGAGCCAGATCGGCGGCATGAAGGCGATGGAGCTGATGCTTTCCGCCCGCCAGGTCAACGCACGGCAAGCGCGGGCGCTGGGACTGGTGGACGAGGTTATCGGGCGGCACGAGGAGCTCTATTGGGCCGCGCGCCGCGCCATCCTGGCCAAGCGCCGCAGCAAAGGACCGAGCCTCCTCGGCAGACTCAGCAATCTCGCCCCGGCACGCAAACTGCTGGCTCAGCAGATGCGCAAACAGACCGCTCTGCGGGCACGCGAAGCACATTACCCGGCGCCGTACCGGCTGATCGACACCTGGGAGCGCTACGGTGGTGATCGCGGCGCCATGATGAAAGAAGAAGCTCAGGCTGTGGGACGTCTGATGGTGACGCCCCAGGCGGCAGGACTGCGACATGTCTTCGGCCTGATGGACCGCTTGAAGAAGGAGGGCAAAAAAAGCGAATTCCGCGCCCGCCGTGTGCACGTCATCGGCGCCGGCGTGATGGGCGGGGATATCGCCGCCTGGTGTGTACTGCAGGGGTTGGAGGTGAGCCTGCAGGACCGCGAAATGAAGTTTATCGAGTCGGCACTCAAGCGCGCCGAGACACTGTTCCGCAAAAAACGGCTCGATCCGGCCGCGGTCAGAGCAGCTCTGGACAGACTGCGCCCGGACGTCAACGGCGATCTGGTGCCGCAGGCTGACGTGGTGATTGAAGTCATCGTCGAGCGCCTCGATGCCAAGCAGGCCTTGCTGCGCAGTCTCGAACCGCGCCTCAAGGCTGGGGCAGTGCTGGCGACCAATACTTCCTCCATTCCGCTGGAAGAACTGGCGACGGCCCTGCAGCAGCCGGAACGCCTGATCGGCCTGCACTTCTTCAACCCAGTGGCAAAGATGCCTTTGGTGGAGGTAGTCAGGGGCGCCGGCAGCGACGAAGAAATGCTGCGCAAGGGGGCCGCATTCTGTGGTCAGATCAGCCGTTATCCGCTGCCGGTGAAGAGTGGTCCGGGCTTTCTGGTTAATCGCATACTCGCCCCCTACATGCTGGAAGCGTTGATCATTCATCAGGAAGGGGTGCCCATCGAGGCCATCGACGCCGCCGCCGAACAATTCGGCATGCCCATGGGGCCAGTCGAACTGGCCGATACGGTGGGTCTGGATGTTTGCCTCATGGTCACCAATACTCTGAGCCAGCGCGGCGATCAGACTGATCGCAACCCATTGATTGCAAAAGCTATCGAACAGATTCGCGCGCTGACCGAAAAGGGCCGGCTGGGACGCAAGAGCGGTCAGGGCTTTTATCGCTGGGAGCAGGACAAGGCCAGCAAACAACAGGACAAAGCCGAGGGGCAGGACCTGCAGCGCATCGGCGACCGCCTGATCAAGGCCTATACGGACGAGTGCGTAAAGGCGCTGGAGGACGGCATCGTCGCGGATGCCGATCTTCTGGATGCCGGAATGGTCTTCGGCACAGGTTTCGCGCCATTTCGTGGCGGCCCCATGCACTATCTGAATGTTTTGGCGGGAGCACATCAGCATGACTGAATTGAAACGGGTAGCCATCATCGGGGGCGCACGCATCCCGTTCTGTCGCTCCAACACAACCTACGCGAACTTGACCAATCTCGACATGCTGGCGGACACCTTGCAGAACCTTGTCGACCGCTACGGACTCACCGGCAAGAAGATTGACGAAGTGATCGCCGGTGCGGTGACGACGCATTCCCGCGACTGGAATCTGGCACGGGAGGCAGTCCTCAGTACCAGTCTGTCACCGGCCACGCCAGGCACCACACTGCAGATGGCTTGCGGAACCTCCTTGCAGGCGGCAATGCTTTGCGCCGGACGGATTGCCAGTGGGCAGATTGATTGCGCCATCGCCGCTGGCTCGGACACCACCAGCGACGTCCCTCTTGTGTTCCAACGCCGCTTCGCGCAGCGCCTGGTCAAAGCCGGACAGGCTCGCGATGTCATGGGGAGGGTGCGTGCCTTCAAAGGCTTCCGGCCGGGCGAGCTTAGCCCCCAGGCACCGGCAAATGGCGAGCCTCGCACGCGCCTGTCCATGGGCGAGCATTGTGAATTGATGGCGAAACAGTGGGGAATCACTCGCGCCGAGCAGGATCTATTGGCACTGGAGAGTCACCAGAAAGCAGCCCGCGCCTATCAGGAAGGTTTCTTTGACGATCTGGTGAATCCTTATAATGGTGTCGCACGCGACAATAATCTGCGGGCAGACAGCAGTCTCGATAAACTCGCCAGTCTCAAGACCGTCTTCGATCGCAGCCCGTCGGGCACCTTGACGGCGGGTAACAGTACCCCCCTGACCGACGGCGCAGCGGCAGTGCTGCTGACCAGTGAAGAATACGCGCTGGCCAACGGCCTGCAGGTTCAGGCCTGGTTGACCCACGCCCGCACGTCAGCAGTGGACTTCGTCGGCGGCGAAGGCTTGCTGATGGCACCGACTATCGCGGTAAGTGAATTGTTGAAGGCGTCTGGTCTGAGCCTGCAGGATTTCGATTTCTACGAAATCCACGAGGCGTTCGCTGCCCAGGTGTTATGCACACTGAAGGCCTGGGAGAGTGATGAGTTTTGCCGCAATTCACTCGGATTAAATGGCCCACTCGGTAGCATTGACCGCAACCGCCTGAACGTCTCGGGCAGCTCGCTGGCACTTGGTCACCCCTTTGCGGCGACCGGCGCGCGCATTCTGGCAACTCTGGCGAAACTCCTCCAGAGCCGGAATTCGGGCCGCGGCCTGATATCCATATGCACTGCGGGGGGAATGGGAGCGGCCGCGATTCTCGAAAAAGCCTGAGGCGCAACCAGGCGGGGCATTAAACTTGGTTTAACCCCGGGCAGCTTGATCTAAGTCATATAATGATCTAACTACCTTGCTGCAGCGCCAGAGTTTAATGAATAATCGCGCCACTATTCAGGATCCGCTTTAGCAAAGCGCCACCATGGAATGGTGAAAAGAAGAAAAAGCAGGACCCGCACGAGAGGAGAGAAACGAGCACACCTGCATGGAAGGGCTCCATATTCAACCGGTCATCGAGGTTGGCGCCCGGGGGGGCAGAGATGCAATAGAAGGTCAGGGAGCTTGCGAGAGCGCTCAAGTCCTGATTCAATTGCGCACGTGACGCTCGTTTCAACAAGATAACGCAATGGTACTCTGGGAGAGAAAGTCGATGAAAATGAACAATCGGACAATTGCAGGCCTTACGCTGGGATTTTTCCTGGTGGCACTGGCCAGTATTATGCCCGCCCACGCCCAAACATCCCCGCTGGGAGACAGGAATCAGCGACTGCTGGGATTGAACGCTCCTACCGGCCTGACGGTAATCCCGATTTTTGAGGGAGCCTACGAGAACGAAGACGGCTCAATATCCTATTCATTCGGATATCTGAACCGTAACTCTGGTGAAGTCGTAGAGACGGCGCTGGGCGAAGGCAATTACATCGAACCCGCACAGTTCGATGGCGTTCAGCCCACAACCTTCCAGACTGGCCGTCACACTGGCGTGTTCACCATCACCGTCCCCGCGTCAATGCGCGACGGCGAAGTCTGGTGGCACATCAAGTCCGGAGACAACGACATCCTCAAGGTACCGGGGCGCCGCGGCAAGCTGGGTTACACCCTTGACAAGAAGCCACGTCCTGCGGGCTCCGTTGCCCCACTGATCTGGGCGACTGAAGGTGGCCCCAAGGCGTCTGATCCAATGGGTCTGCACGTCGAAGAAGTCCTGTCTGTGAAAGCTGGCGCCCCAGTGACACTGACCATCCACACTGAAGACCCATCGGTTAGCGACATGACCGACGACCGCAATGCCAAAGGCATCCCGGTCCGCGTGTACTGGAGCAAGTTCCAGGGTCCGGTCGGTGCTGAAGTGACCTTCGAACGTCACCCATCCTCTGCCGAACCTGAGCCTGTAAGCGAAGCCGCTGCCCGTCGCGGTGCTCGTCCAGCCGGCCCCAACGAGACCAAGATTGCCAGCGGTAAAGGTACGGCAAGTGTTATCGCCACGTTCGCACAGCCTGGTGAATACATCATCCGTACTCAGGTCGACAACTGGGATGCCACTGACAGTACAGAAGCTGACCAGTGCTGCTGGAGCAACATGTACCAGAAGATTACTGTAACCCCGTAATTGCCGGGTTTGAGCCAGTAATCTGCAGTACTACGCAACACAAAGAAGGCCCGCCAGCCCAGTGAATACTTTGGTGGCGGGCCTTCGTCACAATTCGTTGCATAGAATTCCACGAAGCAGTGGACAAGCGCATGCGGTCGATTTACATTGCGGCCACTGCGTACCCAATTACGAGGAGAGGATCATGAGAACAATGCAGTGTTGGAAACAGAAACAGCGCACAGGGAAAGCCATTCTTGGCTTGACAGTCCTTGCTGCTCTGGGGCTTACCGCCCAGGTTCAAGCTCAGTCCGGCGCTTTGTCAATTGACGCAGGTCAAGTGACATATGCCGATCACGTTGCACAGATCATCACTGATAACTGTGTAGTCTGCCACCGCGAAGGCGGTGTTGGCCCAATGCAACTCACCAACTATGAGCAAGTCCGTCCTTGGGCGCCGCTCATTCAGTACCGAGTTGAAAACAGAGAAATGCCCCCTTACGCATACGATCACGGCATCGGTATTCAGGAGCTGCAAGGCGACTGGAGACTGGAGCAGAGCGAGATCGACACTATCGTTGCATGGGTTCAGCAAGGCGCACCGGAAGGTGATTGGGGCGATCGCAGTCACCCAGTAGCCGACCTGCCAGCAGCTGACGAGTGGAGCTTCGCTGCTCAATTCGGCGAGCCAAGCCTGATTCTGGACTCCGAGCCAATCGATGTTCCTGCGCTGGGTAACGACATGTGGCACCGCCCATACGTCATGACTGGTCTGACCACTGATCGCTGCATCAAGGCGATTCAAGTGAAGCCGGCCGGTAATGCGAAGGCTGTTGTGCACCATGCCAACTCCAACGTGGAAATCCTGAATGAGGACGGCGAGTACGAAGACTACGGTATGTTCACCGAGTACGCGATGGGCAAGTGGGGCGAGATTGCGCCTGAAGGCGTATGCCGCACCCTGCCAGCCAACGCACGTATTCGTTGGGACATTCACCTCTTCCCAGGTGGTGTAGGCGCAACTGCTCCGGGCACCGTCATTGAAGACAACGTTGTTGAAATCGGCGTATGGCTGCACCCTGAAGGCTACGAAGAAGTTGCCAAGTACAAGCAGGATCTGCGTCTGTACAGACTCAACATGGGCGAGCTGATTGTTCCTCCGAATGGCACTGCCATGACTCAGGGCTTCCACTCGTTCGATCACCCTGTGCGTATCGACAGCTTCCAGCCACACGGCCACCTGCGTATGCGTCAAGCGTCTCTGGAGATCTTCTACCCAGCGACAGGACGTACTGAGCAGATCAGCCAGGTGTCCAACTGGAGTGCTACTTGGCACCACAGCCACCTGTACGAAGAAGATGTTGCTCCTCTGCTCCCAACTGGCGCAGTTCTGGTCATCAAGCAGTGGTACGACAACACTGCCAACAACCCGAACAACCCAGATCCAGATTTCTGGGTAGTGGAAGGCAGCCGTACAGCTGACGAAATGACTCACGCCTGGATCGCGGTAACTCACCTCGACCAAGCCGGCTACGACGAACTCGTTGCCCAGCGTGAAGCAGCCAAGCAGCGTTCAGTTGCTGGTCAGTAAGCTCTAAGTCGAGCACCGGGCCTCAAAGCCCGGTGCTCAAATAGAAAGACCAGATAGAAAGATTAGTGTCTAGTCCTGAAATAGGTTGACACTTTTTCACCTCAAAACGCCCGATGTACC
>JBBTKA010000212.1:0-5021 GCA_038059145.1 Pseudomonadota bacterium | reverse complement strand
CCACCTCGAGAACGAGCCCGCGTTTGGGGAGCTCTTGCTCCAGCACCGTCAGAAGATTGGAGCTCGAGGGCTGGGTCATGTCGAAGGGCTCGGTCAGCTGATTGACCGTTGCCTCCCCGGCCGCCAGCCGCGCGAGGATGGCGCGTCGGGTCGGGTCGGCAAGCGCCGCGAAGGCGCGATCGAGTTCGTCGGAGTTCATTTGATAGCCCTTTCTGTATATAGCCAATAAGGAATATAAAGAAGCGGCTGGAGCGTGTCAACGGCGGAATCTGTGCAAAGGCGCGCTTGGTGGCGCCTGCGTCATGCACTATGATCGGTGCCATACCAATACACAGGAGGCCGCGCGCCGTGACTACCAAGGAAAACAATAACTATCGCTGGCGTTTCTTCCGCTCCGGGGGCTTCGATCAGGTCACTCTCGACAATGCCGACGACCTGCGCAACCTCCGTCGCCTAGACCCCAAGCTGTGGACGGTGCTCAATTGCCCGACCACGGGGCTGGAGTTCGATCCCCGCACTGCCGCGCTGCTCGACAAAGATGCGGACGGACAGATCAGAGTGCCCGAGATCCTGGACGCAGTGCAGTGGAGCTGCGAGCGTCTGGTCGACCCCGATATCCTCTTCCGCGCGGAAGGGCTGCCGGTGGCGGCGATCGCGGACCATGACGCTGAGGGCGCCGGTATCAAGGAAGCTGCGCTGCGAGTGCTGCAGTACATGGGCAAGCCCGCCGACGCCCCGCTGATGGTGGCCGACCTTTCTGATATGACGCGCCTGTTTTCTCCCGACCACTTCAACGGCGACGGCGTTGTGGCGCCGGAGCTGAGCAGCGACGAGGCTGTGCGCCAGTTGCTCACTGAAATTGTCGATACGCAGGGTGGTGTTGCTGATCGCAGCGGCACGCCGGCAGTGAGTGCCGACTCGCTCGCTGCATTCTTCGCGCAGGCGCAGAGCGTGCTCGCCTGGCATGCCGAGGGCGCAGCCGACAACAAACAACTCTCCCCGCTCGGCGACAATACCGCTGCCGCTGCAGGCGCCTTCGAGTGTGTTCGCGCCAAGGTGGATGACTATTTCATGCGCTGTCAGCTGGCCGCGTTCGACACGCGCGCCAGCGAATCGCTCAATCCTGCACCGTTAGTCTATGGAGCGCTCGGAAATCGCACGATTGCGACGGGCGACGCCGACGTCGCGGCACTGCCTCTGGCCGCCATCGTGGCTGGCAAGCCACTGCCGCTGACAGAGGGCATCAATCCCGCTTGGGCAGCGGCCATATACACATTGCGGAGTACGGTGATCGAGCCGCTGCTGGGGCCGCGTGACACACTTTCCGTCGATGACTGGATGAGCGTGTCTCAGCAGCTGGCCGCGTGGCGTGCATGGCAGGCAGCCAAGCCGGACACGGCAGTGCACAAGCTCGGCATCGAGCGCCTGCAGGTTGTGGTGGCTGGCGATGGTGTCGCACAGGTGACGGCACTGATCACCGAGGATCTGGCCGCGAAGGTGTTTGCGTCGACCATCGACGCCGTGGAGAAACTGGTGCGCTATCAGCGCGATCTGGTCACGCTGCTGCATAACTTCGTCTCCCTTAGCGATTTCTACCGGGGCAAGAGCAAGGCAATTTTTCAGGCTGGCACGCTGTATCTGGATCAGCGCAGCTGCGAGCTGGTGATGCGCGTGGCCGACATGGGGCGTCATGGCACCATGGCACCCTTCAGCGGTTGCTATCTCGTGTATTGCAACTGCGAGCGCAAGGGCGAGGCGCCGATGACCATCGTCGCGGCACTGACCGGTGGGCATGTCGATGAGCTGATGGTGCCAGGCCGCAACGGGATTTTCTATGACCGTAAAGGCAGAGACTGGCGCGCTACCATTACGAAAGTGGTGGAACAGCCGGTCAGTCTGCGCCAGGCGTTCTGGGCGCCCTACAATCGCGTGGCCGCGTTTATCGAAAGCCAGCTGCACAAGTTTGCGGCTTCACGCGACAAGGACATTGAAACGAAGACGACGACAGGCGTCGGTGCCGTGGCCGCCGCACCGGCCGCCACCCCCGCGGCGCCTGCCTTCGACATCGCCAAGTTTGCCGGTATCTTCGCTGCCATGGGGCTCGCTGTAGGCGCCATCGGCACCACTCTTGCGGCGGTTGTGTCAGGGCTCTTTGCATTGAGCTGGTGGCAGATTCCGCTGGTGTTGATTGGCGTGCTGGTGGTGATCTCCGGTCCGTCGATGATGATGGCCTTCCTGACGCTGCGTCGGCGAAACCTCGGCCCGCTGCTGGACGCCAATGGCTGGGCGGTGAACACGCGCGCCAGAATCAACGTACCGTTTGGTGCTTCGCTCACCGGACTGGCGACGCTGCCACCAGGATCCAGTCGCTCGCTGGTTGATCCGTTCGCGGACAAGAAACGCCCGTGGAAAGCCTGGGTGTTCCTTGGTGCTGTGGTCGTGGCGGTTGCGGTGTTGTGGTATCGAGGGGTGTTTACGGGGTTGGTGGGGTAGGCAATGATTACCTGCCTCGCGAAACCTTTATGAGGATCATTACCTGGAACTGCAACGGCGCACTTCGCAAGAAGACCGCTGCGCTTGATGCTCTTGATGTGGATGTGCTCATCATTCAGGAGTGTGAGAATCCCGCTGAGTCTACTGAGGCCTACAACGCTTGGGCGGGAGACTATCTCTGGAGTGGCACATCGAGACACAAGGGCATCGGCGTCTTTCCGAAGAAGGGTGCAAACTTGCGCCGACTTGATTGGGCTGGCTGTTTCAGTATTCAGGGAATGCGCAGCAGCAGTGAGGCCCTGTCTTGGCGAACCGAGGATCTCCACCTTTTCTTGCCATTCTCTGTGAACGACAGTCTGCAAGTGCTTGCAGTGTGGACAAAGGGCGGCAGAGATGAGTCATTTTCGTACATGGGGCAGTTCTGGAAGTATTTGCAGATACACCGGGATCAGCTCAGTCAGAATGCAACACTGATTGCTGGAGATTTCAACAGCAACGCCTGCTGGGATAAGTCTGACCGCTGGTGGAATCACTCAGACGTTGTGGACGAATTGCGGGCGATTGGTGTCGAGAGTCTCTACCACAGACAATATGCAGAGGCGCAAGGGAGTGTGTCTCGGCCAACGTTTTACCATCGCAAAAACCCGGAACAGCCCTATCACATCGACTACATCTTTGCGTCGAAGGACCTGCTTCCTGCATGTAAGCTCCGGGTTGGTGTAGCTGAGGAATGGCTGGCCATGAGTGACCATATGCCGATGATCCTGACGCTATAGCCTGCGCTCAAATCGAACGACACTTGCGCATTTCTAAAACCTCTACTATATTCATAATTGTTATTTATGAATAGTTGAGGTGAGCTATGGCAACAACCAGTTTGAGTCTTGGGGAGCACTGGGAGGTGTTTATCAAGAATGAGATTTCGAGCGGACGCTATGGATCGGCCAGTGAGGTTGTCCGTGATGCGCTACGCGAAATGGAGGAACGCAAGAGTAAGCTGGAAGCGTTGAGAGCATACCTTGCTCTGGGAGCAGAGCAGGCAAGGAACGGAGAATTTGTGGAAAATTTCTCCATGGATATGTTGATCAAGGAATTGGATACCGACGCGGATGCAGAAATATCGAATAACACCGAGGGTTCGAGATGAGTTACTGAGCATAGGCCGTTACACGAAGCATGTGTGGGGGAGTGCGCAACGTAACCAGTATTTGAAAAATCTTGAAGATCGATTCGCATGGTTGGCTGAGTCTCCATACAGAGGACGGTCACGGCCTGAAATTGGCGAAGGCTACTACAGTTTTCCGCAAGGACAGCATGTGGTGTTCTATAAGATTCGTGAAAATTTTATAGAAATCATCGGAATTCCTCACAAGCAAATGGATGACCTCTGATAGTAATCGGAAGGAGTGTGCCATGGACCACCAGATGATGAACCTGTTTGCGGTACCCCTGTACCGCTCCGCGCTCAAGCGCAGTTTCACCGAGGAGGAGATCCGTTTCTTTCAGAGTGAGCTGCGTGATCCCGTTTTGTCGATTTCCAACTCCTCGTCCAAGAACAAGAATATTCTCGGCGCGGAGATCATGCGGGACATTCGCGCGGTGCTGCAGGAGAATCTCGATAACTTCTTCAAAATTGTGTTCAACACCTCGAACGAAGTGCAGCTGAAGATCACGCAGTCGTGGCTGACCCGTTCTGTCAAAGGACAATCCCATCACGCGCACACGCATCCCAATAGCATTGTTAGCGGAGTGCTGTACATCAACCTGGCGCCGCACGACGGCATCAACTTCTATCGCAATGAAGACAATCAGTGGTATGAGCTGCTGCGCAAGGAAGATTCCTACTACAACGCCTATCGCTATTTCATTCAGACGTCGGTGGGTGACATCGTGCTGTTCCCCTCGAACGTGAAGCACGGGGTGCAGCAGGTGACGCAGAACATCGAGCGGGTGAGCCTGTCGTTCAACAGTTTCTTTTCTGGAGAGCTGGGGCGGGAGGAATTTTCGAATAGATTGCGGGTCAGTCTGGAGCCGTGATTTGCAGTTGTGCCTTACGACTGCGCCTCAAGCCTTGAAGCCTTTGCCGACCACATACACTTCCCGCGAACGTGCGCGCGAGGCATCGGGCTTGCGCACGACGACCTTGTCGAAGCTGGTGCGCAGATCCTTGAGAAAATCATCGTAGCCTTCACCGTGGAAGACCTTGGTCAGAAAATTTCCGTTCGGTTTGAGCACCTGTCGGGCCATGTCGAGAGCGAGTTCGACGAGATACATTGACGCAGCCTGATCCGCCGCATCGACGCCACTGATATTGGGTGCCATGTCTGACACCACCAGATCGGCCTTCGTGTTGCCCAGCGCTGCCATGATCTGATTGAACACTTCTTCCTCGGTGAAGTCGCCGAGAATGAATTCCACGTCCGCTAGCGCGTCCATGGGCAGGATGTCAGAGGCGATCACCTTGCCTTTGCTGCCGACCATCGGCGCGAGAATCTGTGACCAGCCACCGGGGGTAGAGCCGAGGTCGA
>JBBTKA010000211.1:0-12824 GCA_038059145.1 Pseudomonadota bacterium | reverse complement strand
TCAAGGGCATCGTTAATGCTTTCACTCCAAAAATCGTTGCAAACACTCCACCCTCTTCATTGGGCTCTTGATCAGGAAGAATACCGACTATCTCACCACGCTCCAGTGCCTTGATCAGCATCGCTATGCCCTTCCTGTTCGTGGGTGCGAGACTGGCGCTCCCCCGGCTGCGAAATGCCACCATGGATGCCTCGAACCCAGCCAACTTGGGCGGTTTGTACAAATAGGTAGTGGGCGCACAATTCGTTAGAAAGGGCCCACAGGTCTCCCAACTGCCTAGATGGGGGGCGAGGACGATGACGCCTTTCTTTACTTCAAGTGCCTTGTCCAGAATCTCTCTGTTTGTCACCCGGACCACTGTGGAAAGAACCTTGGCGAGAGAGGCATGCCAGACATATCCGAATTCGCAGCCCGTCTTACCAGTTTCAATGAGGCTTTGCCGGGTCAAGGCGTTCAGCTCAAAGTCAGTCAGTTCGGGAAAACACAACTTGAGATTTGTCTGGGTGACTCTGCGTGAATCCGACGGGAGGTAATAGGCGAACAATCCGATCACAGCACCCAAAACCTGGTTCCCTCTCAGAGGCAGCAAGGAACAAACGCGCAGCAGCACTTTGATCAGAATGACTTTGAGAGATTCGATTGGAAGACTCCTGGCATTCAACGATTTCGAGAAGCGATATTGAGCGCTACAAAGCGCAACGCCAATCACGGACATTGCAACAAGGCGATGGATTCTAACCCACCCATGACTATGCGGCAAAACTCTCGCCCCATGTCCGTCTGGCGGCACCCAGTATAGATATTGACTGACGAATCAAGGATAATTGCCAGCTCTTAAAAATCAGACTGGGGAGTAGCTCTTGTCCGCGTCAGCCACACCACCCGATCTTGGCACCTTTCAAGGTCTCATTCTTGCTCTTCAACAATTCTGGGCAAACAAGGGTTGTGTACTCATGCAGCCGCTCGATATGGAGGTGGGGGCAGGGACCTTTCATCCGGCAACGTTTCTGCGTGCCATCGGCCCGGAGAGCTGGCACACCGCTTACGTACAACCGAGTAGACGCCCAACGGACGGGCGCTATGGCGAGAATCCCAATCGTCTGCAGCATTACTATCAATTCCAAGTCATCCTGAAACCATCCCCGCCCGACATTCAGGAACTGTACCTCGAGTCGCTGGCCAGCCTCGGTATCGATACTCGCATTCACGACATCCGTTTTGTTGAGGATAACTGGGAGTCTCCCACGCTCGGAGCGTGGGGGCTCGGATGGGAGGTGTGGCTCAATGGCATGGAGGTCACACAGTTTACCTATTTCCAGCAGGTTGGCGGTCTGGAATGTCATCCCGTCAGCGGAGAGATCACTTATGGGATCGAGCGCATCGCCATGTACCTGCAGGGAGTTGACAGCATCTATGACATCGTCTGGACCAAGGGCCCGAACGGCGTCGTAACCTATGGTGATGTCTTTCACCAGAATGAAGTGGAGATGTCCGCCTACAATTTCGAACATGCCAATGTCGAAAGTCTGTTCCGAAACTTTAACGACTGCGAACAGCAGTGCCAATTGCTGATCCAGAAAGGTTTGGCTTTGCCGGCATACGAGCAGGTTTTGAAAGCTTCTCACTACTTTAATCTGCTGGATGCCCGTCATGCGATTTCCGTGACTGAGCGCCAGCGCTACATCCTCAGGGTGCGGACTTTGTCGCGGTTGGTTGCCGAAGCCTACTACGAAAGTCGCAAGGCGTTGGGTTTCCCGCTGGCACCCGAAGATCTGCGCCGGCAATATCTGGATAAATAACAATTTGACCGCAGGACACCATGGCAACAAAAGATTTTTTGGTTGAAATAGGCACTGGAGAACTTCCACCCAAAGCCCTGAGAACACTCTCTGAGTCCTTTCTTTCAGGCATCCGCTCAGCACTCGAGGCTGCCGATCTTCAGTTTGATGCGATTTCTTCGTTTGCAACGCCAAGACGATTGGCGGTGATTGTCAAAGGTCTTCAAGAGCATCAGGCCGACAAGACAATGGAGAGATTTGGCCCTGCAATTTCTGCCTCTTACGACAAGGACGGCAAGCCAACCCCGGCAGCAACGGGCTTCGCGAGGTCCTGCGGTATTGCATTGGAGGCACTGGAAAGCGTCGAAAAAGATGGCGTTGTGAAACTAGTCTTTCGCTCC
Source organism: Pseudomonadota bacterium (assembly GCA_038059145.1). Taxonomy (GTDB): domain Bacteria; phylum Pseudomonadota; class Gammaproteobacteria; order Pseudomonadales; family Pseudohongiellaceae; genus UBA5078. The sequence continues at coordinate 10,645 of JBBTKA010000211.1, read as the reverse complement.
GTCACCAAAGGCGGTGAGACTCGCAATCTTTTGGCCGATATAGTTTCGCGTTCGCTATCAGCACTACCGATTCCCAAGAAAATGCGCTGGGGTAGCAGTCGAGACGAGTTTGTGCGGCCGATACATTGGGTAGTGATGATTTTCGGGGCTGAGATTATCCCCGCAACTATCCTGGGTATCAGTTCAGGTAACCAATCCCGCGGGCATCGTTTCCTTCACAATCAGCCTCTCAGCATCCACTCCGCCGATGAGTATGAGTTTACCTTGACTAACGCCAAAGTCGTCGCCGACTACAACAAGCGAAAAGGGATTATTCGCATGCTCGTCAACGCCGAAGGAGAGAAGCTCGGTGCGCGCGTTGTGATAGATGAGGACTTGCTGGAGGAGGTGACCAGTCTGGTGGAATGGCCAGTGGCACTCACCGGAAAGTTTGACGAACATTTCCTGTCAGTACCACGCGAAGCACTTGTCTCATCAATGAAATCGCACCAGAAGTGTTTCTATCTGTTGGACAAGCAAGGGAATCTGCTGCCGAACTTCATCACTGTCAGCAACATTGAAAGTCTGGATCCGGCGCAAGTCATCGCCGGCAACGAGAGGGTGATTCGTCCCCGACTCGCCGATGCACGATTCTTCTACGACACAGACCGCAAGCAAACTCTGGCTTCTCGTCTGGAGCAGCTCAAGTCCATCGTTTTTCAACAGGAGCTGGGCACCGTTTTTGAAAAATCTGCCAGAGTCTCTGCGTTGTCTGGCTTTATCGCCGGCGAGCTTTCCGCAAATCAAGCATGGTGTGAGCGTGCGGCACTGCTCTCCAAATGCGACCTGGTTACTAACATGGTATCGGAATTCGCCGAGCTACAGGGCATTGTTGGCTGTTACTACGCCGCACATGACAATGAACCTGGAGAGGTCCCCGTTGCGCTAAACGAGCAGTACATGCCGCGCTTCTCGGGTGATCAGGTTCCGACCACGCTCACCGGTAGCGTCCTCGCAATTGCGGACAAGCTGGACACTATCGTCGGTTTGTTCGCAATCGGGCAACCACCGACGGGCTCCAAGGATCCCTTCGCTTTACGCAGAGCGGCTATTGGCATTCTGCGAATAATTGTTGAGAAGGAACTCGATCTGGATCTTCTCCAGAGTATTCGTTTTGCTTGCGCCAGCTACAGTAGTCTGGCCCTGAAGCCCGGACTCGAGAATCAGGTTTTCGAGTTCCTTCTGGATCGATTCAAAGCCTGGTATCAGGCGGAGGGCATCAGCGCCGAAGTATTCCAGTCCGTTTTCGTTCTGCGCCCATCAAGGCCGCTCGACTTCAACTTGAGGGTGCGGGCAGTTCACCATTTCAGCAGCCTGCCGGAAGCGCAGTCGTTGGCGTCGGCCAACAAGCGCGTATCGAATATCCTGCTGAAGGAAGTCCAGTCCGGGGAACACAGGTCGGTCGACTCCACTTTGTTCCGGGAGGATGCGGAACGTCACCTTGCTGATGTGCTTGAAAAGCTAAAGGTACAAGTCACGCCTTTATTCAAAGCTCACGAATATACCCGCGGTCTTGAGAGTCTGGCTGGATGCAAAAGTGCGATTGACGGCTTTTTCGACGCTGTACTGGTTATGGAGGAAGACCTGAATGTACGCAACAACCGGATCGCACTTTTGCGAGCGCTTCGTGAGCTCTTTCTGGAAGTTGCCGATATTTCACACCTTCAAACCAGTTGAGAGAGTATTCGTTTCGGAGTGCTGAAGAGTGAAACTGATCATTCTCGACAGAGATGGCGTCATTAATGAAGATTCGGACGACTACATCAAGTCTGAGGAGGAGTGGATTCCAATTCCCGGCAGCATCGAGGCAATTGCAGCTCTAAGTTCCGCTGGATTCACCATTGTGGTGGCAACAAACCAGTCTGGCATCGCTCGCAAGTATTTCGATGAATATGAGCTTGCCGCCATGCATCAGAAAATGAGCGCACTTGTAGAAGATGCTGGCGGGCAGATTAGCGGTGTGTTCTTCTGCCCACACGGTCCGGACGACAACTGCGAGTGCCGCAAGCCAGGGCTGGGGTTGATCAAACAAATAGAAACGGAATTTGGGACCTCTGTAGAAGGGGCTCCCTTTGTTGGAGACACCGCGAAGGATATCCTCCTGGCAAAGCTCGCAGGATGTCGTCCCGTTCTCGTGAGGACCGGTAAAGGCGCTGCAACTTTGGCCGAAATTACTAACGCCGAACTATCAGGCGTCCAAGTATTTGATTCACTGGGCGCTTTTGCTCGCAGCTTTTTGCAGAAAGAGACTTCGTCTTGAGTTCTCGAATCACGAACGTCAGTTACCGCATAACCCGCGCCATTCTTTCACACATTGACGTAGTTCACCCATGCTTAAGCGCAACCTTTTACTCGTACGCTCGCTAATCTTCTATGCTGGTTATTTTATAGCCACCATTTTGACTTCGCTTCTCAGTTTGACGATTTTCTTCCTTCTGCCATGGCGAATGAGATTCTCTCTATATTCCACATGGTGTCAGTTTGTCTTGTTCTGGTTGCGTGCCACTTGCGGTATCAAGTATGAGATTCAGGGGATGGAGAATATCCCAGCGCATCCGGTCGTGGTGCTGAGTACTCATCAGAGCGCTTGGGAAACTATTTTTCTCTACTACGCCATGTCGCCGGTATGTCCGATTCTAAAGAAGGAGTTGTTGAAGATCCCGTTCTGGGGTTGGGCAATGAGTCTCCAGAAACCCATTGCAATCGACAGAAGCAAGCCCCGCGAGGCGGGAAGATCGCTACTGATTCAGGGTAAGGAGCGGCTGGAAGAGGGCTTATCTGTTGTGATCTTCCCGGAGGGAACACGCAGTCCCGCTGGAACGATTAAGGAGTTTTCACGTGGAGGGGCCAAGCTGGCAGTCTCAGCAAACTTCCCTGTGCTGCCAGTGATTCACAATGCTGGAGTTTGTTGGCCTGCGAACACGATCATTAAAAAACCAGGAGTCATCAGGGTACGAATTGGCGAGCCAATTCACGTGACGGGCAAGACGTCTATAGATATCGCCGACGCATTTTCCGCGTGGGTGGAGGAAAACAAGGCTGTCGTAATTGGCGACAGCCTTGCATCAGCACCTCCCTCGCTCGATCATTAACATATTGTTATATATCGAGATTTTGCGCCGCCAACGCGTTGGCCTCTATGAACTCGCGGCGTGGATCTACTTGGTCGCCCATTAGCGTGGTGAAAAGCTGATCCGCTCCAATGGCATCCTCAATCGTCACCTGCAGCATTCGCCTGCTTTCTGGATCCATTGTAGTTTCCCACAATTGATCCGGATTCATTTCCCCCAATCCCTTGTACCGCTGCAGATAATGTCCCTTCATTGCGTCGTTGGTCAGCCAAGCCAATGCCTCTGCGAAACTTCTCACCTCCTGCTTGCGATCTCCTCGCTGCACATAGGCTCCTTCCTCAATAAGGCCTTCCAAGGTGCTGCCTAGTTTCACAATGGCGCGGTACTCACCTGAGTGGAAGAAATCTGTGTTGAATTGGTAGTCCTTGGTCAATCCATGAAATGATTGACGAATGTGAGGCAAGTAGATGCTTCGTTCGCGGTCTTTCGCTGTCGTAATTTGGTAACCAAGACTTGTCTTCGGATGAATACGAGCAAGAGTAGCCGAAAGCTCAGCAACCCAACTGTCGACTCGCTCAATCGATGTCAGGTTTGACTCCTGCAGCTCTGGCGTGAAAACCATAGACTCAAGAATCTCTGCTGGGTAGAGTCGATTCAACCGCTTAATAATTGCGTAGGTGCTGTGGTACTGCTTCACTATCGCATCGAGAGCATCCCCAGAAATGGCTGGCGCCTCCGGATTTACAAATAGACTCGCGCCCTCCAAGGCGATATGAGTCTGGTACCTTGCCAGCTCATCATCATCCTTCAAGTACTGTTCGTGCTTTCCCTTTCGGATCTTGTACAGAGGAGGCTGAGCTATAAATATATGTCCCCGCTCTACCAGTTCGCGCATCTGTCGGAAGAAGAAAGTAAGCAAAAGAGTGCGAATGTGTGAACCGTCCACATCGGCATCAGTCATTATTATGATGCTGTGATAGCGAAGATTGGCAGGGGTGAACTCCTCGTTGCCAATACCGCAGCCAAGTGCCTTGATCAGAGTGCCAATTTCAGCGGAGCTGAGCATCTTATCGAAGCGGGCCTTCTCTACATTTAGTATCTTTCCCTTCAGCGGCAGAATGGCCTGATTCTTCCTGTTCCTGCCCTGTTTTGCAGATCCACCCGCCGAGTCACCCTCTACGATATAGATCTCTGACAGCGCCGGATCTTTTTCCTGACAGTCCGCTAGCTTTCCTGGCAATCCTGCAATGTCGAGAGCCCCCTTTCTTCGAGTCATTTCACGTGCTTTTCGGGCTGCTTCGCGCGCCCGGGCAGCGTCCAGCATCTTGTTGACGATTTGTTTCGCCTCTAGCGGGTTCTCCATCAAATAGTCGGTAAAGTGACTGGTCATTTCCTGCTCCACAACGACCTTCACTTCGGAGGAAACAAGTTTGTCTTTAGTCTGGGAGGAGAACTTTGGGTCAGGGACTTTTACGGAAATAATAGCGGTCAACCCTTCGCGAGCGTCATCACCCGTCGTTGCCACCTCCTTGTTTTTCTTGGCAGCCATCTCCTTCTCAATGTAACCATTTAGAACGCGTGTTAGCGCAGCCCTAAAACCCGCGAGGTGCGTACCACCATCTTTTTGCGGAATGTTGTTTGTATAGGGGAAAATGTTTTCTTGGTATGTGTCGTTCCATTGCAGGGCAATCTCTACCGTGATCCCATCTTCCTCACGTTCTGCCATAAAGTGAAAGATCTTGTTTATGGGGGCTTTGTTTGTATTGAGATAGTTTACAAAAGCCTTCAGACCGCCCTCGTATTTGAAGAGATCACTTTTGCCAGTTCTTTCGTCTTTCAGTTGAATGGATACCCCTGCATTCAAGAAAGCTAATTCTCTCAGCTTCTTGGCCAGGATATCGTAGTGGAACTCGATATTGGAAAAAGTCTCTTTAGAGGGCTTGAAGTGACACTCGGTTCCAGTTGAATCGGTCTCTCCAACGACAGCAAGGGGCGCTTGAGGTACACCATGTACGTAATTTTGTTCATGTACCTTTCCGCCTCGACGAATGGTTAGTTTGAGCTCCTCAGAAAGAGCATTCACTACAGATACGCCGACGCCATGAAGGCCACCGGAAACCTTATAGCTATTGTCATCAAACTTGCCCCCTGCGTGCAGCACCGTCATGATTACTTCTGCTGCAGAGACCCCTTCGGTGTGCATGTCAGTGGGAATTCCTCGACCATTATCTGATACGGTGACGGTCTCACCAGGATGGATGGTCACGCGAATGTCATCGCAATGGCCTGCCAAAGCTTCGTCGATGGAGTTGTCAACCAACTCGAACACCATGTGGTGAAGTCCAGTGCCATCATCGGTATCTCCAATGTACATCCCTGGCCTTTTCCGCACAGCGTCAAGTCCTTTCAAGACCTTGATGCTTGACGAATCGTATGTCGAGTCCTGAGCCATCTATGCTTTCTCCTACTTACTCAATTCTATATAGGTACTACTTCACGTCGCCGTTGGAATGAAGCGTCTTCTGGTGTTGACGCTTTAATGTTTCGGGCTTTAGCGAGGCAATGTGTTAGTCACTTGGGGATATTTTACCATGTTCCACGTGGAACTTTCTCGGCAATAATCCAGCAGGCCAAGATCTCTCAAGCTCCGCAGGATCCACACACGTCATGAAGACCTGGCACTCCAGCTCGTGCAGCAGCAGACAAACTCGCTTGCGGTTTGCAAGATCCAACTCCGACGGAAGATCGTCCAGTAAATAGACACTCTTGACGCCAAGTAGCCGCGAAAGAAGGGCCCCCTGAGCGATTTTCATTGCAGACACCAGAAGCTTTTGCTGCCCTCGCGATAGGACCTCGACAGCATCATTGCGCGCGATTTTAACAGAGATGTCCGCCCGGTGAGGCCCATGCTGGGTTGCGCCATACTTAAGATCTTTGAATATCCCTGACTTAAGTACGCTACCAAGATCTGCAGAGTCATCCCAGCCCCTGGAGTACTGCAGGCTCAACCCAGGTATATCGATTAGTCTTGCCACAGTTTCCAGCAGCGCGGGACACAATGCAGAAAAATAGTCTCTGCGCGACCGGTCAATTGACTCCGATAGCCGACAGAGCTCTACATCCCACGCCTCAAGCTGCTCTCGATCAAAGTTCTTCTGCTTCAGTAATAAGTTTCTGTGGGCGAGACATTTCGCCGCCTTTCTCCAGGCGCCGACAAAATCTTGTTCCACGTGGAACACTCCCCAATCCAAATACCTCCTCCTGACCTTAGAACTTCCTTCCAGCAACATAAAACTCTCTGAGTTCAGGATTTGCACGGGAAGGTGTCTGGCCGCATCAGCCCAGTTCCGCTGCTTCTCACCCATAAGCCTGAGCTGATGACCCTGCCTTCTTGATTTCTTCAGCCCAATGGAGACGCCCTCCGCGAGCTCACAAAATACGACACAATCCTCTTTATCGTATTGAATGATCGAATTTAGCTTCTGGCTCCGGAATGAACGACCCAGGCCGAGCAAATGAATGGCCTCCAGCAAGCTTGTCTTGCCGCTACCATTGTCACCAAAGATAAGATTGAGACTTTCAGCTGGCACGAGCTTAATATCCGAAAGATTTCGAACATTAAGCACGTTCAGGCGAGAGATTACAGACATATCCCTTCAGTACTGCAGAGATTGTGGCAGGGAGGAGTAGGGGCTCAAGTTCTTTAAACTAAAGGCGCATAGGCATAACAACATACAGCGCATCACTGACGCCATCTGCCGCCTGCAGCAGCGCACTGCTATTGGAGTCCAGAAGGCTGATTTTCACTTTTTCTGAGCTGAGCACAGACAATACGTCGACCAAGTAACTTACATTGAATCCAACCTCCAATGCATCCCCTTTGTAATCGACAGATACCGACTCCTCAGCTTCTTCCTGATCCGGGTTATTTGCCAGAATTCTCACTTCGTTATCTGACAGCAGGATCCTGACCCCGCGGTACTTTTCATTGGATAGGATCGATGTGCGAGTGAATGCCTGCCTGAGCTCATTTCTATCCCCGATGACAATTTTGTCACCCCCCTTGGGCAGCACCCGGTTGTAATCCGGAAATTTGCCGTCAACAAGCTTTGAAGTGAAAGTAAAGTCCTTAGTCCGAGCGCGTACGTGATTTCGACCGAACACCATCGAAATACTGTCCTGATCAAGACTCAACAGTCTACCGAGCTCTACAACACCTTTGCGAGGCAATATCAGCTGAATCGGTGCGTCGACAGCGTTCTGCATATTCAGGGTCTGCATTGCCAAACGATGACCATCAGTAGCAACAACGCGCAGATAGCTGCCAGCCAGCTCAAAAAGCATTCCATTCAAATAGTAACGCACATCTTGCTGAGCCATTGCGAAGGCTGTGCCGTCCAAGAGAGCCTTCAAATTCCGCTGCGACAAAGACAACTCAATTGTCCCGGGCTCTTCCTCTGTGTTTGGAAAATCGCTTGCTGCGAGCGTGGCGAGACTGAACCTACTGCGTCCCGACTTAATGACCATCTTTGATTCTTCAACCGTGAACTCAAGTCTTGCATCCTCTGCAAGCGACTTGCATATATCAACCAGCTTGCGAGCGGGAACGGTTATGTCGCCAGGCCTATTAGGCCCTTCAATACTGACGCGGCCAATCAGTTCGACTTCCAAGTCGGTCCCCGTAATCGACAACATCGAATTTGAATCAAGAGATAGCAAGACATTCGACAGCACTGGTAATGTCTGTCGTCTCTCCACAACACCCGAAACGAGCTGGAGGGGTTTTAATATGGCTTCCCTGGAAATCACAAAATGCATAACTATCTCACTAGTTGAATTTATAGTTGTTTAGAAATAGACCCGCTGGCCCCCTAGATGCGATACCCGAAATCGCCTCTTACATAACCCTCTCAAGTCGCCAAGGCCCGCAACAAGTTGTTGTAATCTTCAGCAATGTCGGAAGATGAGCCACGCAAATTCTTCACCTGCTTGCAAGCATGCAATACCGTTGTGTGATCTCTTCCTCCGAAGGCATCTCCAATTTCAGGAAGACTATGGTTTGTCAGCTCCTTAGACAAACACATGGCGACCTGCCTGGGGCGAGCAACGGAACGGTTACGTCGCTTCGACAACATATCGGACATTTTGATCTTATAGTACTCCGCCACGGATCTCTGAATGTTATCTATCGTGACTAGCTTGTCATGAAGAGCAAATAAATCTTTCAACGCCTCTTTCACCAACTCAAGATCAATGGGTCTACCAACGAAATTGGCATGGACTATCACCTTCTTGAGCGCACCTTCCAGCTCTCGAACATGTGAACGAAGACGCTGTGCAATGAACATGGCCGCGTCACTCGGTAACGCCACGTTACTTTGTTCAGCCTTATTGATCAGAATTGCTGCCCGCGTCTCAAGCTCAGGAGGTTCCACCGCGACAGATAAGCCCCATCCAAACCTGGATTTCAATCGCTCCTCTAACCCATTGATTTCTTTATGGTATTTATCGCTTGTTAGAATAATCTGCTGACCACCTTCCAAAAGCGCATTGAATGTATGAAAGAACTCTTCCTGTGAACGCTCCTTGCCAGCGAAGAATTGTATATCATCGATCAACAAGGCATCCACGGACCTGTAGTAGCGCTTGAATTCATTTATGGCATTCAACTGAAGCGCCGTCACCATGGTAGCCACAAAGGTTTCCGAATGCAGATAGACAACCTTCGCATCGGGCTTTCTTGCCACCAGGTAATTGCCTATCGCATGCATAAGATGGGTTTTACCCAATCCTACGCCGCCATATATAAAGAGCGGGTTATAGGCTCCGCCTGGGTTTTCTGCCACCTGCAGGGCCGCCGCTCGAGCCAATTGGTTGGATTTCCCCTCAATAAAATTGTCGAAGGTATTCTCTGGGTTCAAACTGCCTTTGTGGCTTAGCTTCCCGTCGATAATGACCTCCATATTTCTGGAGGTACGTCTTATCAAACTGCCAGTAAGAGGTTTAGCGATCGGTTCATTCACTTGCGCACGAACCATCGGAAGGGATTCTGCTGTTTTCTTCGCGCCAGAATTTCCAGAAATGTCTACGGCGGCTTCTGGTGGCATTGAAATCGGAGCGATTAGAGACTCCTGCTCTTGTCGTTGACTTCCAATCTCGAAAACAACATCAACCGCCGTTCCACGAGAATGCTCCGTAAGCAGTTCCATGATCCGGCCAAGAAACTTGTCCTTCACCCAATCCAGGACAAATCGATTTGGAGCATAAAGCCGCAACTCGTTTGCGGAGCTTTCCGCATGTAGAGGTCTTATCCACGTATTGAATTGCTGAGACGGCAGCTCATTTTTCAAGCAACTCACACAACTTTGCCAATTTACCGAATCCACTCTTCTTATTACCTGTCCATTATCGTCTGGAATTAATTGGAGCATCGATTCTAGCCTGCCTGAACAAAGTTATCCACACACTCAACGAGTCAGGTCAATTTGGCTTTTTCAAACTTTTTTCTATACATATCAATTCATTACATGTCTCACCTAGGGATCAATTCAGGGCTTAAAGCCACAACGATATCGAAGTCGCACACCAAAAAACCTGTGGATAACTTGTTATTAACAGCGTATAGATTTTAACTCTCTTTATTTTTTTGATTTCCTGAAAAAGCCAGAACTTACAGCACATTTCTCAAGGTATGAATTGCAATGGTTGCTCGAAACCTCTAGAATTCGCGCTCGGTTTAGGACCGCCTAAATTTATTCTCAAGATCAACCTGGACTTCATCATGAAAAGAACCTTTCAGCCCAGCTTATTGAAACGCGCCCGTACGCATGGTTTCCGTGCACGTATGGCAACTCGCGGTGGTCGCCTCGTCATCAAACGACGTCGTGCCTGCGGCCGAGCCAAACTTACAGCGTAATTGGTTTTCCTTTCAGTCTGCAGCACTCACGAAAGTAGAACCTGTGTCTGACTTTGGCTTTAGCAAGAAGCTGCGTCTGCTGGGTGCCGCAGATTACCAACCCGTATTCAAAAACGCCCGCTATAAAGTCTCCTGCCAGTATTTCCTGATATTGGCAGTGGCTAATACCTTGGCACGTCCGCGTCTCGGGCTTGTTATCGCCAAGAAGAATATTGCAACAGCTGTTCAGCGCAATCGTGTAAAGCGCGTCTTTCGCGAGTCTTTCCGACACAATCAGCGTTTGCTCCCTGCGCTCGACATCGTTATCCTAGCGCGCAACGGCTTAGGTTCCTTAAGCAATGATCTGGTGCACACGAATATCGAACGGCTGTGGCAGGAGCTGATCAACAAAACTCGCCGCTCCTCAGTGACAAGAGACCAAGCGAATGCTGGATAACTTAGCCATCAAGCTGATCACATTTTATCAGCACAGTCTGAGCTACTTAATTGGCAATCAATGTCGCTTTTACCCCTCGTGCTCACACTACACTCAAGAAGCGATTCTCAAGCATGGCTTCGTAAAAGGTGTTCGGCTAGGGGCTGGAAGAATTCTTCGTTGCCACCCCTGGCACCCCGGTGG
>JBBTKA010000210.1:0-14965 GCA_038059145.1 Pseudomonadota bacterium | reverse complement strand
CCCCACTGCGGCTGGTTATGCTCCCCCACACGAACCACGATGCACTCTATCCGGGTCAGTTCCCGCAGCGCCGACTGCAGTGAATCCATGATCTCCTGGGGATGAATAGCGGCGCTCATGCGTTCGAGCAGCAGCAGCTCGATGCTGGCCGAAGCATCGCGAAACTCCAGAGTGCGAATCTTGCTCTGCAAACGGGCGGCAAGTGGGCCAACCAGCAGGGCAATCATCAAAAAGAAGGCCGCTGTCAGCGCGTCCTCGCGATCGGTGATCCAGAAGGTGCCACGGGGCTCAGTGAAGAAAAAATTGAAAGCGAGAAATCCGCTGAACGCACTCAGGAGGGCAGGCAGCGTCGAAGTGTAGACTGCTGTCACGATGACGGCAGCCATATAAATCAATGCCAGATTCTGTGGCGGCACAGCCCCTTGCAACACCCAACCGATGCCTGTTGCCGCCAACGTCAGCAATAACGCCACACCGCAGGCCCACAGTGGGCGTATTAACCAGACTTTCATACGGTTACCGCCGCCAGAATGCGGGTGTGAGCAATACAATGATGGTCAGAAACTCCAATCGCCCCAGAATCATCCCCAGGCTAAGCACCCATTTGGCAGCCGCAGGGAGTGGCTCGAAGTTTCCTGCGGGGCCAATCACAGCACCGAGACCCGGACCAACGTTCATCAGTGCCGTCGCCGAGCCAGTGAGACTAGTCACCAGATCCAGCCCCATCAGTGACAGCAGCAAGGTCATTACGGTCAGGCTGATGGCCATCAGGAACAGAAATCCCACCAGCGATGCCACGATCTCATCACTCACAGTGCTGCCGTTGTACTGCCGCTTCAGGATAGCGTTAGGGTGCACGGCCTTGATGATCTGTTCGCGAATGACAGTGAAGCACAGCTGCACACGGAAAGTCTTGATGCCGCCGCTGGTAGAGCCGGAACATCCGCCCAGGAAGGTCGCGAAGAAAAAGATGGCAATCGAGAAATCGCCCCAGAGCGTGTAATCAGTGCTGGCAAACCCCGTTGTTGTCACCACCGAGACAATGTTGAACATTGCGTGGGTAAAGGCCCAGGGCAGAGTCTCGTCCGGCATCGACAGCGCCGGCAATGTCAGCAGCAGTGCAAGCACCCCCAGAATTGCCAGCATGCCGCGCCACTGAGCATCACGGAGAATGGCGGTCTGCCTGTGCCTGACCAGTCGGATGAACAGCACAAACGGCGTACCACCCAGAACCATGAACAAAATCGACACCCAGTGCAGCGGCAGTGAATCGAACTGCGCAAAGGAGCTGTCCGAGGTAGAAAAGCCCCCTGTGGAAACGGTCGACATGGCGTGATTGATGGCGTTGAAGACATCCATACCGAAGAGAAAGTAGGAGAGGAAGCAAGCCAGCGTCAGCAGACTGTAGGTAAGCACCATCAAGATCAGAAATTGTTGTGTGCGCGGCAAGGATTTGTCAGACCAGTCCGAAGACTCCGTGCGGAACAACTTCATGCCGCCCACACTGAGGAAAGGCATGACGGCGATCGCCATGCCAATGATGCCCATGCCACCGATCCAATGCAGCATCGACCTCCACAGCAGGATGTCCGATGGCATGCTGTCCAGACCGGCGAATACAGTAGCGCCCGTCGTCGTCAATCCGGAAACGGACTCAAAGACGGCGTCGGTCAGGGAGGCACCCTGCCCCCATAACCAAAATGGCAGCGCCCCGAAGAACGGCACCACCAGCCACGCCGTGGCCGTAATTATGAACATTTGCCGAGGCTGCAGGTTGGCGGCGCGATAACGATAGCCCGTTCCGCCCGACAGGACGCCTGTCGCACTGGCCAGACCAGCACTCACGAAAAAAGCAGAGTCATTGCCGGTTTCGAGGGCCATACCCAGCAGGGCAGGGATCAGGAGCAATACGGCGAGGATGTTGAGGACCGCGCCCAACACCAGCAAACTGGGACTGAAGAGTTTCATGCGCACCAGAGTAGACGGTCCTCGTGTAAGTTCTCTATATCCGACCGACGGGTTTCCATAACAATTGCGTAACAATCCCCGCAAACCAATATCTGGGCAACTGATCCAACGACGCTGGCCGGCGTATACAGTGTTGCCCCTGCAATCTGCTCTTCGGCCAACGCCAATCAAATTTACCGAGAGGATACACCCAAGTGAAGCGAATCATTCTACCCGTCGCCATTCTGGCCGGCGCCACGCTTTTGTTCATGCTGCTGGTGAACAACCCCAAGCGCCTGGAAGCCGTAGCGCCAGAACAGGCTCTTGCCACCGTGCGGGTAACTCCGGTACAGCCCGAGAGCGTGACGTTGCAAGTCACCTCTCAGGGCAAAGTGCAGGCAAGTCGGCGCGCAAGCCTCTCCGCCGCCGCCGCAGGTCCCGTGGACTGGATTTCACCATCGCTGGTAGCGGGCGGCTATTTCGAGGCCGACGAAGTGGTACTGAGACTCGACAGCAGCGACTACCTCAACTCGCTTGAACGCAGCCGCACGAGCCTGGCGCAGGCTGAAACTGAAGCCAGTCACGCCGCCAGTGAACTGGAACGCTATACCGAGCTGGCCGCACGTCGCTTGATAAGCGAATCGCAACTGCAGGAACTGCAACGCCAGTCTGACATCGCCAATGGCCGGGTTCGTGATGCCAAAGCCGCCGTCGCGCAGTCGGAGCTGGACCTGCGCCGCAGCGAGATACGCGCGCCATTCGCCAGCATCGTGGAAAGCACCAGCATCGAACTTGGGCAGCAGGTGAACAGAGGCCAGGCCCTGGCCATGCTCCTGAGTGCAGATGATGTGGAAGTGCGCGTACCGCTGGCACTGGCACAGCTTGGCCATCTCAATATCCCCCTGGGACATCGCGGCGAACTGCCGCCTGAACAGTCACCCGCCGTTACCCTTCGAGGGATGTTCGGGGGGCAGATGCACACCTGGACCGGACGCCTGGTCCGCACGGAAGCGGGTATCGACCCCACCAACAACTCCGTACAGGCTATTGTCAGGGTTGCGCAACCTGCCGAAACCGCGATGGATCCCGGTGCAGAAAGCCTCAATGCCATCCCTCTTCCTGTCGGACTGTTTGTGGAAGCCACGATCGACGGGCGCAGTGTCGACAACATATTCGCCCTGCCGAGAGACGTGATTCGCGCCAACAACCGCGTTCTGATCGTCGATGAAGAGAATCGCCTGCGCTTCAGAGAAGTGGAGATACTGCGTCTGGAGAACGAGCGCGTGCTCATCAGTTCCGGCCTGCGGGCCGGCGAACGCATCTGCCTGTCACCTATTCAAGCAGTAGTCGACGGCATGGCCGTGCATGTCATCACAGAATGAGAACGATCATCTATTGGTTTGTCGACAACCCGATTGCAGCCAATTTGCTGATGCTGGTGTTTGTTGTAGGAGGCACGATGTCCTACATGAATATCCGCCAGGAAGAGTTTCCCAGCATCGATACCGGCGTGATTCAAATCAACGTGGCATACCCCGGAGCTGCACCCGCAGAAGTGGAGCAGGCCGTCTGCCTGCCGCTGGAGCAGGCGCTGGAGAATGTCGAGAATATCGACACAATGACATCGACCGCGCGCGAAGGGGCATGCGCCGCGACTCTGCAGGTGGATCCAAGCGCCGATCTCAACCGTGTGCTGAATGAGGTCAAGAGCAGTGTGGATGGCATCATCGGCTTTCCTGCTGACATCGAGCAACCCATCGTCGCGGCCTTTTCACCGAGCAGCACTGTCATGTCGCTGGCACTGACCGCCGACACTGATTCTGGCAGCCTCAAGGAACTCGCTGAAGAAATACGTCTGGAGCTGATCGACCTCGACGAGATCTCGCGCGTCGACATCAACTATGTCCGCCCCTACGAGATAGCCGTCGAAATATCCGAGTTCACGTTGCGACAGTACAATCTGACGCTCAATCAGGTTTCTACTGCAATCAACAATGCCGCCATGGATATGCCCGCCGGGACGCTGCGCACTTCTGGTGGTGACATTCTGCTGCGCAGCAAGGGCCGGGTCTCAACGGGCGCCGAGTATGAAAACATTGTCGTGCGCTCCTACCCGGATGGTTCGCAGTTGCGCCTCGCCGACATTGCCACGGTAAAGGATGGCTTCGAGGAAGGGTATCTGGCCGCGCGGATCGATGGCAGGAACACGACCATCATTCAGGTCTATCGCATGGGCGAGGAAGACACAATCAAGTCCGCAGAAATCGTCAAGGATTACGTCACGGCCAAAGCACCGACCCTGCCCGCAGGCATTGAGCTGTCTATCCTTACCGATGACGCCCGTGCACTCAAGGAACGTATTTCCACTGTCGCCAGCAACGCCTATCAGGGATTCTTCCTGGTGCTGATCATGCTGACGCTGTTTCTGCGCTTCAAACTCGCCATCTGGGTCGCAGCCGGCATTCCAATTTCCATCCTCGGCGCACTGGCGCTGTTTCCCTCGTTGGACGTGACACTCAGCTCACTGACCATCATGGCGTTCATTCTCGTGCTGGGGATCCTGGTGGACGACTCCATCGTGGTAGCCGAGCGCGTTTTCGTATATGAACAGAACGGAGTTCCGCAGAGAGAGGCCGCGGCCGAAGGCACATTGAGCGTATCCGTTCCGGTCATATTCGGAGTGCTGACCACCATGGCGGCATTCCTCCCGCTGCTGATGCTGGAAGGGCCTATGGGGTCGTTTTTCTTCGTCATCGGCGCGGTAGTGGTGCTTTGTCTGTTCATGAGCGTGATCGAGTCACAGCTGATTCTTCCAAGCCATCTCTCGCACCGCCGCACCAGCGGTTATCTGCTCGAAGGTAGTGCAGTCATGACGCGATGGCTGGCACTGCAGGAACGTATCAGCCAGGGTCTGAACAATTTCGCAGCCAATAGCTATCAAAAGGCTCTGCGCAAGTGCCTGGATTATCGCTATGCAACTTGGGCAATGGCGATTTCCGTCATCGTGATCACCGTGGGCATGCTGATGAGCGGGCGCGTAGTCTTTCAATTCTTTCCAGCCGTGGAAGGCGATCGCATCTACGCCAGCGTGCAGATGCCCGAAGGTGTTGCAGTGTCTATCACCGAGGAGGCTCTGCAGAAGCTGGAAGCGGCAGCAATTGAACTGAGCCGCGAGCTCGACGAGGAACTGGCAGTGAAAATTGCCGCCGGTGATGCGCCTGCAGTTCCAGGACACGTGGTCGAAAGGTCGCTGACAACGCTCGGCGCCCGCATCAACAGGGGCGGCGGTCCCGGCGGTGCGCGCCCCTCAGCTGGCGGCAGTCACATTGCCGAGGTTGTGCTGATTCTGCAGCCATTCGAACAGCGTGGCGAAATCAGCTCCAATGAAGTTCGCGACCGCTGGCGCGAAAAAGTTGGCTTCATTCCTGATGCGCTGGAAGTAGGATTCGTCTCCGATTCCTTCTCGGCAGGCTCGGCGCTGAGCTTCCGGCTCGAAGGACGCAACGAAGAAAATCTGCAGGCTGCGACGGCCGAGTTGCGCGAGGCGCTTGGACGCTACCCCGGGGTTTTTGATATCAACGATTCCTTCCGGGCGGGCAAGCAGGAAGTGCAGATCGAAATACTGCGCGAAGGCGAGCAGATGGGATTCACGCTCGACAGCATCTCCCGGCAGGTACGTCAGGCGTTTTATGGCGCCGAGTCACAGCGCATACTGCGGGGATCCGAGCAGGTCCGCGTGATGGTCCGCTATCCGGAAAGTGAGCGCCGCTCGCTGGGCAATCTGGAAGACATGATGCTGCGCACACCCGATGGTGGCGAGATACCATTGTCGAGCGTTGCTCGTCTGTCGCTCGGCAACAGCTACTCCAGCATCAACCGCCAGGACGGACGCCGTGTCATCACTGTGAGCGCCGACGTGAACCGCAGCATGACCACACCTGAACAAGTGATCCAGGAGATCAATGCGGAGTTCGCAGAAAAATGGCGCACCGAATATGGTGTTGGCATGGCGCTTGGCGGTGAGGCAGAACAGAGTGCAGAATCCATGGGCTCATTGTTCGCCAGCTACCCGCTCGCTCTGTTTGTAATCTTCACGCTGCTGGCGATACCGCTGAAGTCCTACACACAGCCGCTGATCATCATGTGTGTGATTCCGTTCGGCGCTATCGGCGCCATCCTGGGGCACTTCATTCTGGGTCAGGAGCTGGTGTTCTTCTCGCTGATCGGAATTGTGGCTCTAGGCGGCGTAGTTGTGAATTCCAGTTTGTTGATGGTGGACTATGTCAATAAGGAACGGGATGCTGGTCACGACCTGCATGAGGCGATTGCCAAAGCCGGCACCGCCCGCTTCCGTCCTATCTTCCTGACCTCCATCACTACCTTCATTGGGCTGGCACCACTGATGGTAAATCCGACACCGGCAACATTCTTCATCGTGCCGATGGCAACTTCATTGGGGTTCGGTGTGTTGTTTGCTACAGCTATCACGCTCTTACTGGTGCCATGTCTGTATGCGATTCTCGAAGATCTTACGACTCGCAAAGTCCACGAGAAAGATCTGACTCCCGTGGCACCGGGCACGTACCACGTCGAAGGCTAAACAGTGGCATGTGGCGGTCGATAGACCGCCACATGCTCAGGGCTGCGGCTCCGAGCCTCATGCTGAGCCTATGCAGACTCCGTCCCCTGCTCCATCAAATCGCGTGCAATACTCTAATCATATCTTCGCGGCGATAGGGCTTTTCCAGCACCCGCCAGCGTGGCGAGAGAGACTGGCGACTTCGATCATCAAGGTAGCCAGTAGTCAGAACAATGGATACTTGAGGCAACTCGTTCGCCACCCATTGAGCCAGTTGTATGCCGTCCAGACTGCCTGGCATCGCAATGTCGGAGACGAGAATGTCGACCGGCTCATTACGCAGGATCTGCTTGGCCTCATCGCCTGACGAAGCTTGTATTACCACGAACCCCATGTCGGTAATCATCAGCGCAGCAATGCGTCGCAAGAATTCCTCATCGTCGACCAGCAGCACGCGACGGGCGATCGAGGTCGATAAATTTGAAGAGACCTCAGTATGCTCCTCCTTTTCAGAGTTGTGCGACTCGAGAATCGGCAGATAGAAGCTTACCGTCGTCCCCTTTCCTTCTTCGCTATCGACCTTCACGGTACCGCCGGATTGCCGCGCAAAGCCGTACACCATTGGGAGCCCCAGCCCCGTGCCGTATCCTCGCTCCTTGGTGGTGAAGAACGGCTCCAGTACGTGTCTTAAAATATTTTTCGGAATTCCCGTACCATTATCACTAACGCTGACGCAGGCATAGCGTCCTTGCACCAGATCTTCTTCATCCTCCTCCAGGACGACCTCCCGAGTACTGATCCCTATGCAGCTGTCGTTGCGTCCTTGTACAGCATCCCGGGCATTGATGAGGAGGTTGATCATGGCGTTGCTGAATCCTGTCTTGTCCATGTCAACCCACAGTGGCAACGCCCACAACTTCGTGTCCAGACGCACATGCTTGCCTACCGTGGTCGCGATCAGCGGCAGCAGTTCGGTCAAATGCGCGTTGAGTTCTTCCGCGCGTGTTTCCAGCGACTGCCGACGCGCAACAGCCATCAGCGAACGCGTCACCTGTGCAGCGCGCAGCGCTGCATCCAGCGCATTGCGGGCGTGGCTTGCGCCCTCACCGGGCAAATTGTGCTTATTCAGGTAATCAAGATTGGCAATCACGATACCCAACAGGTTGTTGAAGTCGTGGGCCAGACCACCTGTCAGCTGACCGATGACCTCCAACTTTTGCGCTTCATTGCGCTTCTCTTCTAATAGCTTGCGCGGCCGCAAATCTCTTATCAGACCAATATGTTCGCTAACACCACTAATGCTGACTGTCTTGACAGCCAGTTCGGCTGGAAACTCTCCGCCATTGGCATGGCGCGCAAGCACTTCGATGGTGTGGTTGATGACACGGCTTTGCTGGCCCGGCACGTGCGCGTGCAGCGCTCGCTCATGAGCCTGATGAAATTGAGCCGGGATTATCAAATCAGCAAGAGATCTGCCCATGACCTCCTGAACCGAGTATCCGAACAGATCGATTGCAGCCTCATTCCATTCAGTGACGAGTCCCCGCTCATTCATTGCCACCATAGCGTCGGGGGTGCTGTTGATGATCTGAGACGTACGATGAAACATCTGTTCACGCGCCATTTGAGCACGTGCGCGCTGCACATATACCAGCGTGGCAAACACGCTCATGAGCAAAGACACCAACAGTACGATCATCGGTGTGAAGCTCTGATTTTGCACCAGGAATTGTGTGCTCGGCTCGGCGAACACCTGTAGCTGCCGCCCCCCCACATCCAGGGTCTTGTTCACGAGAAAAGGTCGTCTCAGGGAGGCCTCTTCAGGCTCGGTCAATCCTCGCATCTCGTCGTTGACGAAAACGCGAGTAACATTAGTCGGATCCGTGACATCGAACATGGCCACACGCGCATCACTGATAAGGTCGATACTGGTCTGGGCGAGCAGGTCATCGTACCGAATCACCGCGACTACAAACCCGACAGGCTTTACTTCGGCAGCGCTTGTCTGCTCCTGAACCGGCCAGAGTAGCAGGGCACCTGGTGCGGTGTTCGCATCCTGACTCTGCACCAGCGCGACTGGCGGAGTAAGCACAGGAGCATTAAGACGCAGTGCCTCGTCTATACTGCTACGCCTGAGTGGATCAGAATAGATGTCAAACCCCAGCGCGCCGGCGTTGTTCGCCATTGGCTCGATATGGAACACGGTGACATAGAGTGGCCGCTCTGCGGCCACTTGCAACTGGCCTCGAGAGTCACGCTCCAGGATGCTGAAATTCTCATAGCCCTGTTGCTGTGCCAGCTGCTCCAATGCCCCGCGATCCTGTAGCAGGACTATTGGGTTCCAGGATAGAGCGAAGAGGCCCTGCGTTCGATAAGGACCTGACAAGTCTGATTGCACACGCTGCTGAAAGTGCTCTCTGCTGAGCGGCAGCTGTTGCGATATATCCACAACCAACTGGGACTGATGCTGAAATATCTGCTCGAAAGCTAACTCCATACTCAGAAACGCCACATCGGCGACGTAGCGAAAGCGCAACTGCAGACTCTCGCGTTCAAGATTCAGGGCATAGAGATGCACAAACATGGAAAGCAGCACACCCATGGCCAAAACGCCCATCTGCTGCGCAAAGACTGTGCGTTTACTCGTCTGGAGATACTTCTCATGAAGAAAGTAGAGCACGGGAAAGCCGACAATGATTCCAAGGCTGTCTCCCGCCCACCACACCATGGCGGCCTGCAGAATCTCGGGCATCGCCGTACTTTCGCCAGTGAGCTGCAAGGTGCCCCAGAGCGCTGCCGGCAGGGTGGACACCAAGGCGATGCAGAAAAATCGCAGCACTTGGCCAATGTTAACCTGCTGCTCCAGACGACCGATGAAGCGCGAAAACAAGGCGCCGGCCAATAGACTTTCGCCAGCGTTACCCATGGCGACTGCAAGTGCCGAAAGAAGTGGCGTGGGAGCTGTTGAATCACCGAGAACATAGTAATTCGCTAAAAGGGCACCTAGCAGGACACCGCCAGCTGCTCTATACCCAACCAGCACGACGGCAGCCATTGCGAGCCCCGAAGGTAGCCACACCAAACTGATATTGGCCGCCGGCATGGCAAACACAAATCCGACCTGTGCTAAGGCGAAGTACAGAAGTCCGACTGCGAGAATTTCGATTGTTGACTTGGAGCTTGGGGACATCACTGAATCCTGATAATACAGCAAGCATCGTACATCATTTGACCAAAGCTCGTACTGACCAGTCGCATTAACGGCTGCCGTCTGGACAGACAACGACAGTCGCTAGTCGACACGAAAAACATGGTGCACCCCCTGACCCGAGCCGAGTTCGCCCTTATGGAGCATCTGACTGCCGCGCGCGGTTGCATTGTCGATCGCAATGAATTGTTTCAGCACATCAATGATCAGGCAGGAGTATCCAATATCGACACGCTTTCCACGCTGATCTATCGCTTAAGACGCAAGCTGCCCACTCAAGAGGGCGAGTACATGATTATCACACTGCCCAGAGTCGGATATCGCGTTAACATGAGGATCGAGCCCTTGGCGACACGTGCGCAACACCGGGGCGGCCAAGGGGCAATGTAGTCTGCATCCTCGGCTACAGCAGAGGCCTGCCCCACCGCGCGATCATGGCAATAAATTCATCCCGACTGTAGGGTTTTATCAATACATCATCCATGCCAGCCGCCAGACATTGTTCTTTCTCTCCTTGAAATGCACTGGCGGTTACGGCCAGGATCGGAGTGCGTGTACCACGCTGAGATTCCAGTAAGCGTATGCTTCGGGCTGCAGCATAGCCGTCCATGACCGGCATCTGGCAGTCCATCAAAACCAGGTCAAAAGCCATCTCAGCGAAGTGCTCGCAGGCTTTCAGTCCATTCTCGGCGGTAACTGCTTCGCAGCCCTGTTCCTTCAGATGCAACAACACCATGGCGCGGTTGATACTATTGTCTTCCGCAAGCAATACGCGCAGACCTCGGAGATCGTACTTGACAGATTTTTTGGGTAACCGCGCCGCAGCGTTAGTGCCGACGGCCAATGGCAAACGCACAGTGAAAGTAGAGCCTTTTCCCAGCGTACTTTCGACTTCGATAGAGCCACGCATCAGCCGGGCAAGCATGTCCGCTATCGTCAAACCAAGCCCCGTCCCGGAATAAACGCGATCATCGCCATTGTCCGCCTGGAAGAACGCATCAAAGAGCCGCGGCAAATGTTCGGGTGCGATGCCGATGCCGGTGTCGCTCACACGAATCCTGAGTTCAAGGGCATCGCAGGAGGTTGCCTCACAGCTCACCGCAATCCGAATCTCGCCCGCATTTGTGAACTTCACGGCATTGCCGACAATATTATTGAGCAGTTGGCGCAGTCGCAGGTCGTCCACATGAATAAACTCAGGGCAGAGAGGACTGATCTCCAAAACCAAGGCCAGGCGCTTGCTGCGGGCAAGGGCTTCGAACATATGCAGGACCCCCTGCATAAAATCTTTCAGCACCACATCAGAGAAATGCAAAGGAAGCTGTTCGGACTCAATGCGGGAAAAATCGAGCACATCATTGACCAGCGCCTGCAGCATTTCTCCTGAGTCACGGATCTGGCGGACATATTCCAGATGCAGCCCTTGTTCTGCGTGCGCGCTCTTTTGCAGAAGCATCTCCGCGAAGCCAAGAATCGCATGCAGGGGTGTACGAATCTCGTGACTGATGGTTGCCACAAACCGGGACTTGGCTTCACTTGCCGTATTAGCCTTCAGCGCAAGCGCTTCGGCGCGCAACTTGGACTCTTCAAGCTTGTGGTTGACGTCACGCAAGGTGCGCTCATGTGACAAGCGCTGCTCCGCATTCACCAGCAGCTTCGCCAGCAGTTTAAGCAATGTCATGTCGACATCAGACCAATGTCGCTCATGCCTGACCGCATCGAACCCTATGAATCCAATACACTGATCCCCTTCAAGCAGAGGCAGTGTAATGATGGACTGAACACCCTGAGGCTCGAGAATCTTGCGGAGTGCGTGCTCTGGCGGCAAATCGCTGATGCGGCGGTAATGCAGGGGCATGCCCCGCTTGTGTGCACTGACCCAGAACTCCAGGGCATCCAGTGGGGTAGCCTGTAGATTGTCAATTTCTGGAAGGATCCCCTCCGCACACCACTCATGCGTATTAATAACGATGCCGGCTTCAAATTCATAACGGAACCGGTAGGCACGGTCGGCTCCAACATAGCGCCCTACTTCCGCCAAGGCTTCATGAGTTATCGCATCGAACTGCTCCGAGGGCGCGCTTATCAGCCTCATCGAGAGTGTCGTCAGCAAATGTTCAAGCTTCGACCGATAGAGCGACTCCGTACGCGCCAGCTCCACTTCTGTGGCATCGTGTACCAGCCCCGCTATGTGAAAATCGGTGCCATCATTCAACCAGATCAGCTGCCCGGCCAAGCGTCTGCTATTGCCATTCGGCAGCCTCAGGCGAAAGCTGAACTCGCTGGTCTCGTCGTGACCTGCAAACTGAAAAGCTTCAAACTGAAGGCGCAGTCCTTCACAGTCGACGGGGTCCACACGCTGCAGGAAATCTTCGAGCAAACAAACTGAGCTCTCCATCATCATCAGTTTGCACAGACCGACGTCAAGTACCAGACTGTCCGAATCAGGGCTTTGAGTCCAGCATCCGGTGCCCGCAAAATGCGCCAATGCGGCCTGATGCTTCGCCTGGCGCTGCTGAGCCTGCATCCCGAGGGCATTCAACACGCTCGCTGCGAAACGCTGCAATAGACGCTGGAAAAGCGTGCGATGTATCGGTGTGAAGACAGGCACGACACCTGTGAGAAACAATGAACCAATTCCCGGCAGGGGAAAAATCTCGCGAGCATCAATCGGAATTGACGAAGTGAAGGCTTGACTGAGGCTAATTAAATTGCCGAGCTGGTTTTGCGGCGCATGGGGAGCCTCGCAGCATATACCGGCCGTGATACCCGGCATGCATGTATGAAGGGCGCCGATAAATGCCTGCAGCTGAGCCGCGGGAGCCCCTGCAGGATCAATGACCAGAGATAATTCGAGCAGTATTGAATCGTCAATACCAGTGAAAATATTCAATTTACGTACCGTCTCGCGTCCTTGCTCTTAGTGAGAGCCGGTAGTTTAAGGCTACGTCGAGCACGCTATTGCAAAAATTTGTATCAAACAGGATGGGCGACCAACCATGCATGTAGCGCTGCGCGGCTTGCCTCAACAGTACGCCGCAACGCCCCTATTTGAGATTCGACCCCTACAGGCTGCGGCTGCGAACAAATCGCTTCCAGTGCTTCCATTTGCTGCCCCAACCGCATCGCCCCCACCGCCTTCGCTGAAGATTTAAATTTGTGCGCCAGCATCTGCAAATCTGCAATAACCATAGGTTGATGAGGGGACGAAAGTGCCTGTTGCAGCTCATTCAATTGCTTTAGAAACAACTCATAAAAACTGCGCAGCACCGCAGTGTCATCGCTCTCAAGCACCCCGACTAACTGCTCGACATCAAAAACTGGCAGATCATCAAAGCTCATGGTTCCGGCCTCTCCTCTGTGGGATTAATCAACAAATATCCACCACCACGGATTGGTTGAATGTCGATGCCAACACTCAAGGCAACCAGCTTTCTTCTCAGACGACTAACCAGATTATCAATCGAGCGATTGAGGGCGGGCATCGCCGATTCATAAATCGAAGCATAGGCTCTTTCGCGACTTAACACGCTGTTCTCCGATACCAGTAGCTCGAACAGAGCCATCTCTTTTTCAGTCAAAAGGACAAATTTTCCGGCTGCCGTTGTAAGCATTCGTAACTGCCAGTTCACCGTCAAAGCCCCCTTCAATCGTTCCACCACGGTCGTCGCGGCAAGGCTTCCCGATGAATTATTGTAAAGGCGAATGGTCGCATGTATGCGCGCCTCCAGTCCATCGATATGGCAGGGTTTGACGACGTATTGATCGGCACCGGCCTGCAGACAACTGACAATCGTGGTTATCTCACTATTGGCAGTCAGCATGATGACTGGTGCGCGATAGCGACTTTTTATGTTACGACAGACATCCAGACCAGACACCCTGGGTGAGTCCAGAAAATAGTCAATGACCTACAAGTCGGCTTTTTCTTGCAAATTGAGGAACTTCATGAAGTCCTCCGTGCGCAGAGAAACCTCTGCAACTGAAACGGCGTTGCTTCAGCCTCATCTGCAGTATCCTCAAAACCACCTCGTCATCATCAAGTATGCAAATCAATGGTTTTGTCATATTGGTTTCTTGCAGATCCTCACGAGCGCGAACTGCACAGTACCTCCGTCGGACGATACTTGCTGATACACACTTTCACAATATAGTCGCCTGCCTTCATGCGACAATTCAAGTTCAAAATCCGTTTAGCTCAGGAAACATGAACCAAATTAATCTGAAGGATCATATTCTCGCAAGAATCTGCAGCTATTGTTCCTTCTGTCGTCAAGCACTGGATATTCCATTCGCGGGGGTGCGCGTTCAACCGGGAGTCGTTCGCGAATACCTGGAAAAAAATTCGGAAGATATCACCGACATCTCTGTATTATGCGGAGCAGGACTACCTGCAAGTCTTGAGACATGGAATCTCGTCGAGCACCCGATTATCAGCACCGACGGCAAGATTTTGGGAATTTTTTTGCCCCCAATAATGCAGCAACTTCAAGTACGGATGCGCTACGACCATTCGTTGCCAGAGTTGAAGAGCTTCTGCGTCAACTGTACCTGGGAGCCGGTACGTACACCTATGGCGCACAGAACACCGCAGCAATTCCACAGCTTGGCCTGCAGATATTCGATCTGAGTATAGAGCCCTTCTGTATCGCGGGCGCAGACGGCTACTTCAAGCGCGCCAACGCCAGCCTCCTCAACACCCTCGGACTGAGCGAGGAAGATCTGAAAAGAACTCCGTTTCTGACACTTGTGCATCCCTCAGACCGCATGGCAAGCGTGGAAGCGCTGGGGAATCTGCTTGATAAAGGTCGCGGATTCAATTAGGGGGTTTCGCAATCGCTATTTTTCTCGTAACAACCAATACACGTGGCTTGAGTGGAATGCAGTATGGATTGACGGAGAAGAACTCTTCTTCGCTTCTGCCCGGGATGTTACCGACAACGTACGCGCGGAAGAAAGAGCTCGAGAGACAAACGTCTTGCTGCAGACTGTCAACAAAGCCTTGACGGATTACATTCCTCAGCAAGCCTCGCAGCGATTATATGAAAGACACGCTGCTGGCGGGATGGAGTTTCGTAATCTCGACACTCTGTTTGGCGAAGTAATAACATCAGGAAAACCTGTTTTCGCCAACTCACCTTCCATCGCCAGCCGATCACTGCTGATCTTGAAGGTTTTCAATCGGTGTGGGCGCAGGTCCGCCGCTTTCCAAATTTGCCTTACCTGCCAGG
>JBBTKA010000209.1:0-6572 GCA_038059145.1 Pseudomonadota bacterium | reverse complement strand
GTTGGCCTACGTCGATTCGGTCATCCAAAGGGAATGGCCGGCGCTGGCGGGCGGTGCCTTCAGTGACGAAGAGACCTGGCGCCTGGCAGACGAACTCGCCAGGACCATCATCACCTACCAGCCGAAGAGCGATGTGGAACTCGTCGTCTTTGCCGAAGTGCTTGACGGCATGAATCTGATGCTCGACCAGCGGCGCGAACGTCTGCACTTAGGCACCAGCGGTGTCGGCCTGGTAACCTGGTCGGTGGTGCTGCTGGGCGCTGTCATCACCATAGGCGTTGCCTTGTTCTACAACACCACCAGCGCCCGCGCTCACTACTGGCTGGTCGGCATGATGGCGTCGATGTACGGGCTGATGATCTTCCTGATTGTCGCCATGGATCATCCTCTGTGGGGTGATTTCAGTGTGTCACCAGACGCCTTTGTCGAGGTACAGGCCAATCTCCAGCGCTGGGAAGCCGAGGCTGCAGGCATTAATCGGTAGCCGCGTGCGATGAAGAAGCGCTAGAATCCGGCAGCACTTATTCCGAGCGGCTTATCCCACACATTGAGGTTTTTATGTCCCTGTCCATGTATTCGTCCTCCATTCCCGTCTGCATACGCTACCTTCGCAACCTTTCCGCCTTGCTGACCAAGGCCCAGGCTTACGCCGTCCTGAAGAAAGTCGACGAGAAAGTCCTGACCTCAGCCATACTGTTCCCGGACATGCTGCCACTGTCACGCCAGATACAAATCGCCAGTGACGTTTCCAAAGCGGCAGCGGCGCGACTCGGCGGCATCAAGATGCCGAAGTTCGAAGACACGGAAACCACGTTTGCTGAATTGCAGGAGCGCATCGCCAAGACCATCGCCTTCCTGGAAACGGTGCAGGCTGCTCAGATTGATGGCACAGAAGAGAAAGAGATCACCATTCAGGCCGGCCCGCGTGAACTCAAGTTCAAGGGGCAGGATTACCTGTTCAGCTGGGCACTGCCCAACCTGTTCTTCCATGTCACTACCGCTTACAACATCATGCGTCACAACGGCGTGGAAATCGGCAAGGCAGATTATCTGGGGGCCTAATCGCTCAGGGCACGGCGGGTTCCAGCACGCGTACGTAGTGACTGAATATCTCATCCGCCGTTGCTATCCCCACCTGCACTGACGCCTCGGGATCGACGTTGTGAGGATTGGCGGCGGAGTTGTCATAAACCGTCTCCGCCAGCAGCTTCGAGCCCGCAGGCAGCAGCAGCCGCTCCTTCAGGCGATAGTTCATCTGCCAGTTGAAGTTGTAGTTGGCGACATTGATCAAGCCGGCAAGCGTGCCATCCGGATACTGTGCAGTGATGCTCATGCTCTTGCCACGGGTGTGGGCCTGCGGAGCAAAGCTCTGCACGTAGACGTCCTCCGCGAAGACCTCCGATTGTGCCTGCTCGACGTGATTGTCCTCTCCTGCCGCTATCGTGAAATCCTCATTCAACATGACCAGATTACGCACTGCCAGCGCGGGCGCGGTGTCATGGAAATACAGGCCGATGCGCGTGGCGTCCAGGGTCTCCCGCCCGCCAGTCACATAGCGCACTTTGAGAGCGAGATCGCGGTCCGCGCGCAGCAGAAAACCGGAGTCCGCATCGAAGACTTCCTGGGTTCTGCCTGGCACGTAGAGACTGATGAACTCGGCGTTGTCGGGATCAATCAGAGCAGCGGGGCTGGTATCGGGCACCGCAGGATCAAGGGCAAACACCAGCAGACTGTGCAGCACGGAGCGGTCGCCAACGTCATAGGCGACGGCGCTGATCCATTTATCCTCAGCCAGGTCCAATTCCGCACGCTTGATCTTGAACTCCACCATGCCGGTGGCGGGAATGGCTTCTTCAGACACATCGATAATCAAATCCGGCTCGCCCAGCGCCCAATCCGTCGGCACCGGCTCCGGAACAGTGAGAGGATCGGCCTCCCCCTCGCGGCGGGCGCCACCATCGATCCAATGCACCAGCAACTCAAGCTCTTCATCCGGCATCTGGTGAATGTTGTCCCACTCGCCGACCTGCATGTCGATCTGACCCGGCGGCATGCGGCGCGTAATGAGCACTTCGCGAATCATCGGACTCCAGCCCTGCATCATGCGATGACTCGTCATTGCCCAGGGAGCCAGACCGTCTTCAATATGGCAGGTCGTGCAGCGGCGGCGCAGGATCGGCACGATCTCATCCTGATAGGAGATCTGTCGCTCGCCGAAGCGCTGGCGGTAGGAGTAGTCGATGGGCGAGCCTGTGACAGCGGGCAGCTCCACGGCGTCATCGTCATCAAGGTCGGTTTTGTCGAGGATGTCTGCCAAGGCATCTTCAAGGAACGCCACGGGCTTCCCTGCTTGGCTGAGCAAGGTGCTGTGCAGAGGGCCGCGATAGAGCACATCATGAGAAGCGGGGTCGAGGATGAAGGCTTCGCCGGTCGTCTTGACGTCGAGCGTGCGCGCTACGACCTGCGCGGTATCCAGCAGCACGGGGAAGTCGAAACCCTGGGTGGCGAGCTCTTGCTGCACAGCGGCGCGGGTGTCATCGGGATTGGCATTGAGCAGCAGCACAACCACGCCCTGCTCGCGAAAGCGCTCGCGCAGATCATCCAACAGCGGCATCGCCAGACGCGACGTCTCGTCGCCATTACCTTGCACGAACAAGACTACCGCCTCGGCCTCGCCATATCGACTCAGCTGGTGGAACACACCATGCTGATCGAGCAGCGCAAAATCGGAGCCACGTTGCGCGAGAGTATTTCCCGACAGCGCCACTCCGCAGCAAAACGTCACGATTGCCAGCAGAGACTTCAGACCAGATCCGGTTTTCATATCGGGGTTAACGCTCCGCACACTGCCAGTGATGAATGAATGCAGACTGCATTTAAGCACACTGGCAAGTCGCCTCGCTTCCTCGAAACGGATAATCGCTGACGGATTCCGAACTTCACCAATCAAACGATAAAGTTCACCAGCTTGCCGTGGACGTAGATGATTTTCTTGACCGTCAGCCCTTCGAGCTTGTCGGCAACCCCTGCCGCCTGTCGTGCTATCTCTTCGATCGCCGCCTGCGACATGGTACGCCCCACTTGCAGCTCCGCACGGCGCTTGCCGTTGATGTGCACGGTCATGACCATCTCGTCGGACTGCAGCCAGTCCGGATCGGCCTTCGGCCACGCCTGATAGGCCAGGGAATCGCTGTGACCAAGGCGCTGCCATAACTCCTCGGCGACATGCGGCGCAAACGGTGACAGCACCAGCACGAATTTTTCGGCGACGGCCTTAGGAATACGCTCCTGCTTTTTCGCCAGATTGACGAACTCCATCATCTTGGCGATGGAGGTGTTGAAGCGCAGATTCTCGATGTCACTGGTGACCTTGTGCACGGTGATATTGATCTCACGACGCAGTTCGTCGCTGGCGGCCGACTCCGGCTCGTCAGCAATGGCAGAGGAACACGCACCACTGTCACTATCGATCAGCAGAGACCAGGCACGGTCGAGGAAGCCGTAGACACCCTTCACCCCATTGGTCTGCCAGGGCTTCACGGCCTCCAGCGGGCCCATGAACATCTCGTAGAGACGCAATGAATCGGCACCGTACTCGGCCACTACGTCGTCGGGATTGACGACGTTGAGGCGCGACTTCGACATCTTCTCCTCGCGCGCGGCGAGCAGCGTGTTGGTGCCCTTGGCGTAAGGCTTGCCGTCGCGATATTCAACATCCCCGGGCGAGTAGAAGCGGCCATTCTCGTCGCGGTGGCTGATGCCCAGGATCATGCCCTGATTGAACAGTTTCTTGAATGGTTCGCGGGTGTGCACCAGACCGCAGTCGAACAACACCTTGTGCCAGAAGCGCGAGTACAGCAGGTGCAGCACGGCATGTTCGACGCCACCCACATAAAGGTCGACCGGGCCCCAGTACTGCTCGGCGGCAGGGTCGAAGGGCAGTTTGTCGTTGGTCGGGTCCATATAACGCAGGTAATACCAGCAGGAACCGGCCCACTGCGGCATGGTGTTGGTCTCACGCAGCAATTGCTCGCCGTTCAGCTCGACTTTCATCCATTGTTCGGCGCGCGCCAGTGGCGGCTGGCCATCGGCGGTGGGTTTATACTCGTCCAGCTCCGGGAGTGTAATCGGCAGATCCTGCGCCGGGACGGCGCTGATCTCGCCCGTCTTCGCATTATGCAGAATCGGGAACGGCTCGCCCCAGTAGCGCTGGCGGGAGAACAACCAGTCACGCAGTTTGTAAGTGGTCTCGCCCTGGCCCACGCCCTGCGCTTCCAGCCAGGCAATCATCTTCGCCTTGGCGTCGGCAGTGGGCAGGCCATCAAGGAAGCCGGAGTTCACTGCTATGCCTTCTTCGGCATAGGCGGCCTGTGATACATCGCCGCCCTGCACTACTTCGATAATAGGCAGACCGAAGGCTTTGGCAAATTCGTAGTCGCGCTCGTCGTGGCCGGGCACCGCCATGATGGCGCCCGAACCGTAGTCGGCTTTCACGTAGTCGGCGATCCACACCGGCACGGGCAAGCCGCTGACCGGGTTGATCGCATAGGCGCCGGTAAAGACACCCGTCTTCTCCTTCGCGGCGGAAGTCTCACGATCGAGGTCACTGATATTCTTCACGCGCTCGATATAGCCGTTGACGGCTGCTGACTGTGCCGGCGTCATGATGCGCGCAACCAGCGGATGCTCCGGGGCCAGCACACAGAAAGTGGCGCCAAACAAGGTGTCGGGGCGAGTGGTAAAGACTTCGAAGCTGCCTTCAACGCCCTGCAACGTGAAGGTGACGCGGGCACCGACGGACTTGCCGATCCACTGCCGCTGCATCTCGATGATGCCGGCGGGCCAGTCGAGTTCGTCGAGGTCAGTCAGCAAGCGCTCGGCATAGGCGGTGATCTTCAGCATCCACTGGCGCATCATGCGGCGCTCGACGGGATCGCCAGTCTCTACATAACGACCGTCCTGCACCTCCTCATTGGCCAGCACCGTGCCCTGCGCAGGACACCAGTTCACCGGCACCTCGGCCAGATAGGCCAGATCCTGTTCGTAGAGCTTGAGGAATATCCACTGCGTCCAGCGGTAATAATCCACCTTGCTGGTATCGATCTCGCGCTTCCAGTCATAAGACAAACCAAGACGTTTGATCTGGCCGCGGAAGTTGCTGATGTTCTCCTGAGTGATCACGGCCGGATGGCGGCCTTCGCGAATCGCGGCACGCTCGGCGGGCAGGCCGAATGCGTCCCAGCCCATCGGATGCAGCACATTGAAACCATTCATGCGCTTGTAGCGAGCGATGATGTCAGTGGCGGTGTAGCCCTCTGGATGTCCCACGTGGAGGCCCGAGCCGGACGGATACGGGAACATGTCCAGGACGTAGTACTTGGGCTTGGTGAAGTCGTCGTTGGATACGCTGAAAGTGCTGTTGGCATCCCAGAACTGCTGCCATTTGGGTTCGATTGCCGAGGGGCTGTATTTCTTGGTCATGCTGATGCCGTGAATGTCCTGCTCAAAGAGGGAAAATGGCTGAGGAGAATAAACCACCTCCCACCTTATTACAATTTGCCAGACCCCGGACGCCTGCGGCGGCTGGCAATCAGGACTCGAGCAGGACGCTCATCTGCACAGCGTGCTCCGTCTTGGGGCCGACATGTTGCCGCTTCGCAAGTTTGGTCTCCAGTCGTGGATTGACGACATTCAGTTCAGCGGTACGCTCAGAAACAGTCTGCTCTGGACTCTGCTGATGATGTGTCATGGCCCCTCGCAACATCGCGGCTGATCGACAATTCTACAACTTCAATAATAGTGGCTTTTATTTCATTCTGGCTTTGACTTAAAGATTTGGAAGTAATAGAATGGCGCCACACACTAATTATTCTTTCGAGATTTTTGTGTTAAGAATTCTGGCCATCACCTCAGCGTTGCTCCTCACCCTGTTCATAGCAGGAATGGGAGACTACAGCCCGCGATTTGATGACAGTGAAGGTGCCGGTTATACCGCGCTTGTGGACGACACGCCTTACACAAGCCAGAAGCAGGACGACAAGAAATTTCTTCCTCAAAAAGAGTTTGTGCTGAATTCCGTTCAAATCAGATTCTTCAATTTTACCCCTCAGGCCCCAGCGATTGTCAGTGCAAAAACCGCGCTGAAGATCCGTGACCCTCCCGCTGCACGCGTTTAAAACCAAACCAGAATCTCTCTGCCGACCTGCCTGAAGTGCAATTGAATTTTCAATGGCCTTTCATGAAGCTCATTCCCGTTTCGCGCTTGAAAATTTCGCGATTCGAACAACAGTCTGATTTTGGAACACCGAATACCTCTTCAACAATATTTCCTCTTCCGTAAGGCGTCCGGCGCTCTGACATCACGTCAAAGATCTTCTACAGCCGGTTTTGCCGGGGGCAGTCGCAGCGGTGCCTGCTCCCGGTTTTTTTTATTCCTCGAAGGCCACTCGTCGATAGTGTTCACAGATAGTGGGCAACGTGGCCACTTTGTCGTACTCCTCGCGCGCCGTTCCTTGCCCGTTTGTCGCCGGCACAGTGAGGAACATGATGCGCGATCTCAGCTCGATGGTGTT
>JBBTKA010000208.1:0-6664 GCA_038059145.1 Pseudomonadota bacterium | reverse complement strand
GCGGCGGCACGCACCTGAGCCACCAGATCGGCGCTGCGGTCGATGAAGAATTGCTTGAGGCCCAGCTTCGGTTTGGTGACGCAGCCGATTGCCCCAGCCGCCAGTGCCTGCATCGTCGTTTCGGCGCCCTTCTCGGTGAGCGTCGAGCAGATCACGACGGGGGTCGGATGTTCGCTCATCAGACGGCGCAGGAAGGTGATGCCGTCCATACGCGGCATCTCGACATCGAGAATGATGACGTCCGGCCAGTCCTTCTGCATCTTGTCCATCGCGAACAGCGGGTCCTGCGCGGTGGCGATCACCTCCATGTCCGGCTGCGCGTCGAGAATGGCGGACAAGACCTGCCGTACCGTGGCGGAGTCATCGACGATCATTAGACGAATGGGCGTCACTGCAAATCTCCGTGGTCTTCCAGCAGGGAGAGCGTCTCCGTTGGCAGCGGCGTGTGCTTCATCCAGGCGTGGCCGCTCCAGATGTCGAAGATCACTTGCCGATGCCCAAGCCCACCGAGATGTTCGGCCGTTACGGTGATGCCGTGCTGCCGCATAAGTTCGCGCCCGGCTTCGATATTGCGGTCGTGGATGCTGTCGGTCGCAGCATTGCGTCGCACGGCACTCGGTTTTGGTGGACCTTGTCGGAACATGCGACCACCACCGAACAGCTTGGCCTCGAATTCTGCAGGCACGCAGCCGCTGCGCTCGATCTCCTCACACAACAACTGCACCGCCTCATCCCCATAGCGCCCATCCGGCCCCATTGTGTTCGCTCGTGCGCCGGCTACCGCTACTGTGGGAGCGGGCCTTGCCCGCGATTGAAGTGTGCTGTTCCGAGTCGGCAACATGAAATGGCACATCCCCCCAATGCGCTTGTGCGGATGCCACAGCGTGATCGCGACACAAGAACCGAGAATGGTGCGGATGCGGGTATTCTCGTCACCGAACCAATATTCCCCCGGCTGCAGGTAGATTTC
Organism: Pseudomonadota bacterium; assembly: GCA_038059145.1. GTDB lineage: Bacteria > Pseudomonadota > Gammaproteobacteria > Pseudomonadales > Pseudohongiellaceae > UBA5078. Next base: position 5,694 of record JBBTKA010000208.1, on the reverse strand, counting down.
GATGACATGCGGCGGCTTGTGCATCAGGGTTTCCTGTAGATCGATGCAGCAACGGTCTGTAATCCCGGCGCAATCCCGTTGAGGCTCTCGGAATGTCCGACGATGAAGTGGCCACCCGGGCGCAACTTCTCCAGAAGACGGCTGATCACCGCGCGCTTGGTCTCGGGCTGAAAATAGATCAGGACGTTGCGCAGGAAGATCACGTCGAAGCGCCCGACGTCCGGCAGCGTTTCGTTGAGGTTGATCTGCGCGAAGGCAACGCGGGATTTCAACACCGGGTCGATGGCAAAATTGCCCGCCTGACTGCCAACACCGCGCAGGCAACACGTCTGCAGGTAAGGGTCGGGGATCTCATGCGCCTGATCAATGTGATAGACGCCCGCGCGGGCCTGTTCCAGAACGCGTGTACTGATATCGGAGCCAAAGATTTCCCACTGCCCCTGCGCAGCAACGTCGTTGAGCAGCATGGCCAGGCTGTAGGCCTCCTGTCCGCTGGACGAGGCGGCGCTCCAGATTCGCAGAGTGCTTCTGCCGGACTCCTGAGCGAAGTGGCGGGGGAGCAACTGTTGGCGCAGAAATTCGAAGTGCTTGGGTTCGCGGAAGAAATGCGTTTCGTTGGTGGTCAGCAGGTCGATGGCTATCTGCATCTCGTCCGCAGACCGATCGAGCATATCGAGATACTCGGCGTAGGAATTCAGCCCGTGATGGCGCAGGCGCTTGTGCAGGCGCCCCGCCACGAGGGGTTTCTTGACGGGTGTCATGCTGATGCCCGCGACGCGAAAGATCAGATCGCGAAACTGCGCAAATTCGCGATCTTGCAGCGCATCACTAACCGCAGTGCCGGAGCCGTGCTTCGCGGTGACGCTGCGCAAGGAGATCAATCTGCCACCTCACTGTGTTCGAGTTCCGTCAGCAGGTTCAGGTCCTTACCGGAGAGCACGTTGTTCACGTCGAGAATGATCACAAACGACTCCTGAATCCTGCCCATGCCGGCGATGAAGTCGCTGCGCACGCTGGTGCCGAACGCAGGCGCGGCTTCGATCTCCGCGTCCTGTATGTCCAGCACCTCATTGACGGCATCCACGACCACACCGATCACATGTTGGCCCTCGTCCGAATGCAGCTCCAGAATGATAATGCAGCTGCGGCGGCTGATCTGGCTGCGCACGCCGCCAAAACGGCGCGACAAGTCGATCACCGGCACCACGGCGCCACGCAGATTGATCACACCCCGGATGAAGTCCGGCATCATCGGCACCGTAGTGAGTTTCCCGTATTCGATGATCTCCTTGATGTGCAGGATGCCGATGGCAAAGACCTCGGTGCCGAGCATGAAGGTCAGATACTGATGGGCCTCTTGCTCCTGCTCGCTGCGCTTGTCGAGCTGACGATTCATCAAGGCATTGAGCCCTTGCGTGACGTCAGGACGATTGCTCACTTGATTGCTAATCTGGTTTCTCATTGGCTGACTCATGACTGTACTCCCTAGAAGCGCACGAATTCCGGGCTGTTGCGAGTGTCGACGAAGGTCGCCGGGGCAGAGGCCCTGCCACGTCCTCTGGACGACGTCTTCTTCTGCGGCGCCGCGTCACTGGTGCCGGTCAGCTTGAAGAAACTCATCAGCTCCTGCAGTTGTTCGGCCTGGCTGCTCATTTCTTCAGCCGTGGCAGCGAGTTCTTCTGCCGCGCTGGCGTTCTGCTGAGTCGCCTGATTTAGCTGGTTCATCGCGGAGTTGATCTGGCCCACGCCGCTGCTTTGCTCCTCGCTCGCCGCCGTGATCTCCTGCACCAGGTCGGAGGTCTTGCGGATGTTCGGCACCATGTCGTCGAGCAGTTTTCCTGCACGTTCGGCCATGGCGACGGAGCCGCCTGCCAGTCCGCCGATTTCCTGTGCCGCCACCTGCGAGCGCTCGGCCAGCTTGCGCACCTCTGCCGCCACCACAGCGAAGCCCTTGCCGTGTTCACCGGCACGCGCTGCCTCGATGGCGGCGTTCAGCGCCAGCAGATTGGTCTGGTAGGCGATGTCATCAATGATGCTGATCTTGCCAGCGATGCTCTGCATGGCTTCCACGGTACGCTTGACGGCGTCGCCGCCCTCGGCCGCCTCGACGGCTGAGCGGGAAGCGATGCCATCGGTGACCTTGGAGTTGTCGGTGTTCTGCGCGATGGAGGCGCTCATCTGCTCGACACTGGAACTCGTTTCTTCCACTGAAGCGGCCTGTTCGCTGGCACCCTGGCTCAATGACTGTGCCGTCGCCGACACCTGCTCGGAGGCCGAAGAGAGATTGTCGGAAGCCGCGCGCACCTCGGCGATGATCTGCGAGATCTTCTCGGCCATGCCTTTGATGGCGGCCAGCATGCTGCTGCTGTCGCCGGGTTTCAGATCAACCTGCACCGACAGGTCACCACCGGCAATTCTGCCCACTAGCGCCGATACATAGATCGGATCGCCGCCGAGCTGACTGAGGATGCTGCGAATCACGAACACGCCCAGCGCGATCAGCAGCAGCGTTGCAACGCTGGCAATCACGATCATGATGCTCTGCACCTGGCTGTCCGCCGCGCGGCCTGCCACTACTGCCTCGTCTGCCAGCGCGACGTTCATATCCACCAGTTCGGTCATCGTAGCCACCGTGGTGAAGTACAGGGGTCCGATCTCGGCCAGTTGGGCAATCAACTGCGCGAACAAGACTTGCTGTTCTTCCTCTGACCGGTTTCTGGAGAGGTCGTCGATAGTCTGAGTGATCTTGTCGTCCACGGCCTTCCACAGCGCCCACTCCCTCTGGAAGCGCTCCCAGAGAATGGCCTCTTCAGGCGTCTGCGGCAGCGGTTCATAGAGGCTGCGTCCGGATTCGATCTTGGCCCATGCGGTGGCCTTGGCTGCCAGCACGTCGCGGAAGCGTTCCTGCGCCTCGTAATCGTTCTCCCAGGTCAGCGTCCAGAGATTGCTGGCGCGTACCGAGGTTTGTCCTTCTTCCATTTCCAGCAGTCCATGCACCGAGGGCAGACGCACCTCGCCCGTCTCGGTCATCGCGGTGGCGAGCTGTGTGAGGCCGTAGAATGCCGTCGCCGTGATGAGCAGCGCGGAGAGAATTGCTGTGGCAAGCAGCACGATGAGTTTCGCCTTTACTGTCATATTCGAGATCATGGGAGTAGTGCTCCTTGGTTGTTATTGATTTGCAATTGAGTAGCGATCAGTAAACTTTCAGTGTGTGATATGAGTACCTGCCTGCCGGGTCGCCTGCTGCAATAGCACCGGCACATCGAGCATCAGTGCCACCTCTCCAGAGCCGAGAATGGTGGAGCCGGAGATGCCGCGCAGCTGGTCGAACATGCTGCCCAGCGGCTTGACCACCGCCTGCAGCTCGCCCTTGAGATCGTCGACCACCAGGCCAGCCTTACGACCGCCGTCGTTGACCACGACCACGTTCTGGCGCCGCCGCTCTGCCGCCGGCAACCCGAAGTGCTGACGAACCAGCAGCAACGGCAACGCTTCGTTGCGCAGGTTGATGTAGCCTTGTGGCGCGTCACTTCCCGCCTGCAACTCGACGCACTCCACCACCATGTCCAGCGGCACAACGTAGTGATCCTCGCCGACGCCCATCAGGAATCCGTCGATGATTGCCAGCGTGAGCGGCAGCCGCAGGCGGAAAATGGAGCCGACGCCTTGCTGAGTGTCGATCTCCACTGTGCCGCGCAGCGCCTGGATATTGCGCCTCACCACGTCCATGCCGACGCCACGTCCGGAGAGATTCGACACCGTGTCGCTGGTGGAGAAGCCAGCCTCGAAGATGAGATTGCAGATTTCTCTGTCCGAGAGGTTGTCGCCGGGGCTGACCAAGCCCTTCGCGATGGCCTTGTTCAGAATGCGCTCGCGATCCAGGCCACCGCCGTCGTCGCTCACCTCGATGATGATGTTGCCGGATTCGTGGAAGGCGTTGAGATGCAACTGGCCCTGTGCCGGCTTGCCCGCCGCGAGACGCTCGGCGGCACTCTCGATGCCGTGGTCGACGGCATTGCGCACCAGGTGTGTCAGCGGATCGGCGATGCGCTCGACCACGGACTTGTCCAGCTCTGTGTCCGCGCCACTGATGGTGAGGGCGATGTCCTTGCCCAGTTCACGGGCGACATCCCGTACCACGCGGCGGAAGCGGTTGAAGGTCTCGCCGATCTCCACCATGCGCAGGCGCATGGCCTCGTCACGGATATCTTCGACCAGTCGGGACACGTCGGAATGTGCCTCGATCATGCTGGTGTCCTTGCCTTGCGCCGCTAGCAATCCGACCCCGGCATTGGCGATGACCAGCTCGCCGACCAGATTGATCAGGCTGTCGAGCTTGTCGGCATGTACCCGAATCAGGCGTGATTCCTGATTCTGGCGCTGCCGCACATCCTGCTGACGCGCCACGGCGGCATCGACCAGTTCGGGCTGCACCGCGTGTTGTTCGACGAGGATGGAGCCGAGCGGGCCGGTGCCGTGTTCGATGGACGCATTGCTCTGTTGAGTGGCGAGTCCGCGCTCGAGCTCGCGCTGGGTGATTGCGCCAACCTTGACCAGCAGATCACCCAGCCGCATGTCCTCCTCCGGCAGTTCCTGAATCAGTTGCAGGTAGTCAGATACTTTGCTGCCGGGTTGCAGAATGCGCAGTGCACAATCGTCACGCACGAAATCGAAGATGCCCTCGATGGTGGACTTGGCCACATCGCCACGAAAGCGGATCTCGAAACCCAGATAGCAAAGCTCGGGATTCATCTGCTCGGCGGGCGGCAGGGTGTCGAACAGCGTCTCGATCTGCGTGACTTCCCCGAGCGTGTTCAGGTAGCGGATGAAGGAGGCGGGGTCCATGCCATTCTGCAGCACCGCTGCGGCAAAACGCAGCGAGATGTGCCACGTGTCATCCTGAAGAGTGTCGTCCTGAAGAGCGCCGTCCTGTTGTGTGCCGTCCTCTGATGTGTCCGACCCGGTGTCGAGCTGCGCGTGTTGTCGGCGTGGCGCGTCCGGCTGCAATGCAAGGGTGTGGGAGTCGCCGAGATGGCGGCGCAGCAGCTCGCTCAACTGCTCTCCCTCGTGGCGCAATGCGCCGCCAATCTCGCTTTCGTTGCTGATCAGCAGGAGCAGTTCGCCCATATGATCTCTGCAGCGAAACATCACGCCGACCATGTCACCGCTGAAAGACAGGGTTCCCTCGCGGACCCGGTCCAGCACGCTCTCGACGTTATGGGTGAAGGCGACGATCTCGTCCAGCCCGAACAGGCCCGCAGATCCCTTGATGGTGTGGGCTGCGCGAAAGACGGCGTTGATGGCTTCTTCATCGGTTGGGACGTCTTCGAGGCGCAGCAGCCCCTCGTCCATCTCCTGCAGCAGACCCAGGCCCTCGGCCAGGAAAGTTTGAAAGGCATCGGCCATGGTGCTTGCAGTGTTCATGATGCTCTGACCTCGCGGGCGGGAATGACCAGTACATCGCCAAACCAGGGCGACAAATTGTAGAGTTCCAGCAGCTCGATCACCGCCAGGCTATGACGATGCATGCTGAAATTCTTGCCACTGCGCAGCGCCTCGTTCTTGAGCAGCAACAGCAGCTGCACACCGGCGCTATCGATTTCCGTGATGCCGCCAAGATCAAGCTGCAGGTCATCGCATGCAGACAGCGCATCGAGCAACAGCTGCTTGAGTTCTCCAGCTCTGTAGATGGAG
>JBBTKA010000207.1:2856-6502 GCA_038059145.1 Pseudomonadota bacterium | reverse complement strand
ATTTCCTGGGCACACAGCTTGATGACTACGCCCCCGACAAATTGCGCAGAGCCATCCTCGATCGCCGCTATGATCTGCAGTATCTGCTCTATGTGCTCGCGCTGCATCGTTATCTGCGTCAGCGCGTGCGTGTTTACGACTACAGTCGACACATGGGCGGAGTCTATTACCTGTTTCTGCGCGGATTGCGTCCTGCCAGCGGCCCGCGCTATGGCGTCTTTCACGAACTGCCGTCACCGGAACTCATTGAGAAGCTCGATCAGCAGGTCTTTGCGTATCGGGATATGGATGCGGAAGCCTTGGCAGCGGGGAGTGCGACATGAGTGTTCTCAATCGGCTGGTCGAGTCCGGCGCGCTGACCCCGCTCAGTTGTCATTTCGCGCGCTTCATCGCCCGGCAATCCGGGCAGACAGAAGATAGCCTGCTGGTGCTGACCGCTGCGCTGCTCAGTCAGAGCAATCAGCAGGGTGACGTCTGTCTCGATCTCGGGCGGCGGGCTGGAACAGCGCTCTTTGTATCGGCGACCTCGGCTTCCGGGATCGCGTCTGCCATTGCGGGCAACTGCGCTCCGGGGCTCGAACAGTGGCGGGAGATATTGCTTCAGACTCCCTGTGTCGGCAAACCGGGCGAGCTGGCGCCGTTGATTCTCGACGGTCCGCGCCTGTATCTGCAGCGTTATTGGAGCGACGAGCAAACTGTCTACCATGCCATCGAAGCCCGGCTACACGCTGTGGAGGATATCGATCTGGCGCTTCTGCAACGAGGGCTCGCCCGTCTCTATCCCACGCACGCCATCGCGGCCAATCCTGACAGCCATCCGCAACTGGACCTCCTGGCACCTGCTGCTGCGGTTGCGCCCGATTGGCAACGCGTCGCCTCAGCACTGGCGGTCACTCGCCGCTTTGCCGTCATCTCCGGAGGTCCGGGCACGGGTAAGACGACCACAGTCGTGAAGGTGCTGGCTCTGTTACTTGAGCAGAACCCTTCACTGCGTCTGCGGTTGGCCGCCCCGACAGGGAAGGCGGCTGCCCGCATGGTGGAGTCGATTCGTGCGGCTCGCAGTCGCCTCGATTTGGCGCCAGAGATCGCTGCCCTGTTGCCTGATGAGGCCAGCACGCTGCATCGTCTGCTCGGGTATCAGGGCAACAGTGCGCGCGGCGGCTTCCGCTACAACCGCTTGAATCCGCTGTTGGTCGATTGTCTGGTGATTGACGAGGCGTCAATGATCGATCTGACGCTGATGACGGCATTGCTGGATGCGACTCCGGTGAATACGCGCATCATACTGCTGGGCGATCGTGATCAGCTGGCCTCCGTGGATGCCGGCAGCGTGCTGGGTGATATCACCGGTCATGGCAGAGAGATGACTTACAGCCCGGCGATGGCGGAGTTGCTTGCCCGGTTGACAGGCATCGAACAGAACTGGTTGCCGCAGAACGCGGCCGGACCCGCTGTTGCGGATGCCATCGCCCTGTTGCGCACCAGTCATCGTTTTTCGGCCGACAGTGCCATCGGCCGTCTGGCCACCTTGGTCAACAGCGGTGAGGATGCCGCCGCGCTGGCCCTGCTTCTGCAGTGGCGGGATTCGCGCGCAGATAACGTCTGGCAAGGAGACAATCAAGGAGACAATCAAGAAGACAAGGAAGTGGTGTTGCTGCAGCCTGCTGCCAGCGAATGGAACCCACTCAATCGTGCCGTACTCGAGTGGGCAGTGTTGCGCTACAGTGCTTATCTGCGCTGTGATTCGGTGGAAGACGCCTTGCAGAGCTTCGAGTCGACCCGCATTCTTTGCGCCTCGCATGAGGGCCCTTGTGGCGACATGGAGATCAATCGTCTTTTGGCGGAGCGTCTGCGCGCGCGCGGTTTGCTGGAATCTGGAGAGGATTTCCACGGCAAGCCGGTCATGATTACAGTGAACGACTATGAGCTGGAGTTGTTCAATGGCGATATCGGGTTGTTGTGGCGCGATGCTGAAGGGGTTTTGCAGGCCTGTTTTGCACAGCTCGATGGTCAGGTGCGACGTCTTCCCGCACGCAGTTTGCCGGACCACGTCACTGCCTGGGCATTGACGGTACACAAGTCTCAGGGGTCGGAGTTCGATCAGGTGATGCTGGTGTTGCCAGCGGATGTGGACAGTCCACTGCTGTTGCGTGAGTTGCTCTACACGGGAATTACGCGGGCGCGCAGTCGTTTGTTGATTCACTCTGCTGCGGAGGTCTTCGCTGCCGCGTGCAGAACGCCGGTGCAGCGCAGTTCGGGGCTGGCCGGGTTGCTGGGCTGGCGCTGAGCGCGGTGTCTTGCGCTCAGCGTCTGCTGAATCAGCCTGTCGTGAGAATTGTGTGAGCCATTTGCAGGTGTTCTGCTGCCTCACGTCCCAGGACAGTCAGATAGCCGCCGTCGGGTTGAGTCACGAGGCCTTTGTTGTGCAGACGTAGCGCGGCAGAGATCTTGGCCGGACCGGCCTCCTTGTGAATCTTGATGCCCGCCTGAGGGTCAGTGACGTTGTACAACAGCAAAGTATTCAATTCGTCGATCAGTTCCGGGCTTAAAGTCATGGTGGTTCCTCGATAATTATTGTCGTCAGGGTGTAGTATATGCGCCTTCGAGCAAGGCGCGAACTAACAATTAGCCCAATCAATTTGTTCAAGCAATTTGCCAGATCAATTCACCGACGTTGAGAAACATACAGGGAGCCCATGAAAGTACCAACAAGATTGCAGCCACTGGTTGATGATGGCCTCATCGACGAAGTCCTCAGTCAGCTGATGAGTGGTAAGGAAGCCCAGGTGTATGTGGTTCGATGTGGCCAGCATGTGCGCTGTGCCAAGATCTACAAGGAAGCAGGAAAACGCAGCTTTAAACAGGCGGTGCAGTATCAGGAAGGCCGCGCGGTCAAGAACAGCCGCAGTGCCCGAGCAATCGGCAAACGCAGTCGCTACGGTCAGCAGGAACAGGAGCAGGCCTGGTTGAACGCGGAGGTCGATGCGCTGCGTCGTCTGGCCGCTGCTGGCGTCCGAGTGCCGAAGACGCACGGTTTTGTCGATGGCGTCCTGCTGATGGACATGATCAGCGATGCTGAGGGATATCCGGCCCCTCGTCTGAATGACGTGGTACTGACAGCGGAACAGGCAAGGGAGTTTCACGCCAGAATCATCGCCGATGTGGTGAAGATGCTCTGCGTTGGTCTCATCCATGGCGACCTATCCGAATTCAACGTGCTGGTCAGCAAGGATGGCCCGGTCATCATCGATCTGCCGCAAGCTGTGAATGCTGCCGGCAACAACAGCGCTGCCGCGATGCTGCTGCGCGATGTCGAGAACATGGCCAATTATTTCGGTCGCTCGGCGCCGGAGTTGCGCACCAGTGACTATGGTCGGGAAATCTGGGGGCTCTACGAGAAAGGCAACCTGCGCGTGGACTCCAAATTGACTGGGCGCTTTGAAGGCAAACTGGAAGCCGCCAATGTCGATGAGGTGCTTCGCATCATCGAGCATGCGCGCGAAGAGGCGCAGCGTGATCTGGAGCGTCGGCAGGCGGCGCTGGAGTAAAACAGCCTTTACCACTGACTGTGGGAGCGGGCCTGCCCGCGATGAATTACGAGTAAAGCTCCTCGCGGGCGGGCCCGCTCCCACAGGTAGTGGTTCAA
>JBBTKA010000207.1:0-2846 GCA_038059145.1 Pseudomonadota bacterium | reverse complement strand
CGGCCGGCTCCACTTCCAGGCCGCTCATTTCCGCGTCCCAGTTCGGGCCGGCCATCACTTCATCCTCGTGCATGCCGGGCAGCCAGTTCTCCACGAAGTCTTCCAGCGTTATCGAGGCGGGTTTGTAGATTGCCCAATCCTCGCTGCAATGAATCCTCGCGTCGGCTTCATCCGACCAGAAAGGAAACACGTCGGTATTTTCAAATTCCAGTGACGGGCACACCGCCCAGCCATCTTTTGCCTGCAGGCCCCAGACCTGGCCGGTCTCCTGAATGCGGGCGATAAACAGGTCGTAATTGGCCTCCTGGTCTTCACCAAGGGCGGATTGGGCATTCTGTGGTGGGCGCTGCTGCATGGTATCCTCCGCAGTTCGATGGAAAGCGTGTTGTCAGGGTGATCGATGCGCGGAGCGTAACACAAGAGGTAGTCATGAACGAAACAACGAAGTCCCCGAAAGGCGTCTATTCCAGTTGCTCCGGAACGGTCAATGCGGAGGTCAGTCCGCGCGGCACGCTGGAATTGTTGTCACAGGAAGAGGTCAGCCGTCTGAATGGTGTACGCGACAGTTCCGTGTACGAGTTGTTCCGCCGCTGCGCGCTGGCCGTGCTCAATTGCGAAGATGTTACCGACGACGCCTCCGAAGTCTTTGCGCTGTATGCCGATTTCAGCATCGAGATCGCCCACCGCGCCCGGGGTATCAAACTGATCCTCAAGAATGCACCAGCCTGTGCCTTCGTGGACGGCCAGATACTCAATGGCGTCAGGGATCACCTCTTCGCCGTGTTGCGCGACATCGTCTTCATGTCCAGCGCGCCGTATGCGCCGACGGCGGCGGTGATTTCCCAAACCAATCCCGACAGTCTGCCGGTGCGCGACTCCCAGGCTGACAGTGCCGGCACTGTCAGCAATCTGGTCTTCAATATCCTGCGCAACGCGGCGCTGCTGCGCCCGCGCATGCCCCCGCGTCTGATAGTGTGCTGGGGTGGCCACTCAATAGGTCGCGAGGAATATCTGTACAGCAAGGCCGTCGGCTATCAGCTGGGCCTGCGTGGACTGGATATCTGCACTGGCTGTGGCCCTGGCGCGATGAAGGGACCGATGAAGGGGGCCACCATCGGACACGCCAAACAGCGCAACCGCGAGGGCCGCTACATCGGCATCACCGAGCCGGGCATCATCGCGGCGGAGTCTCCGAATCCGATCGTCAACAATCTTGTCATCCTGCCGGACATCGAAAAGCGCCTGGAGGCCTTCGTGCGGCTAGGCCATGGCATCATCGTGTTCCCGGGTGGCGTCGGTACGCTCGAAGAGATTCTGTTTTTGCTCGGCACGCTGATGGATACCGAGAACGCCAATATCACCATGCCGGTGATCTTCACGGCTGGAGGTGCCAGTCGTTCCTATTTCGCAGAAATCGATGCCTTCCTCGTCAGCACTCTGGGAGAGCAGGTCCGGCGTTTCTATCGCATCATCGAAGACGACCCGGTGGCAGTCGCGGTGGCGATGCGCGAAGGGATGGTGGCAGTCTCCGCGAATCGCCGCGCGACTCGCGATGCCTTCTACTACAACTGGCTGTTGAAGATTCCCGCCGAGATGAAACGCCCGTTTGCGGTCAGCCACCAGAGCATGGCGACACTGCAACTGCGTCACGATCTGCCCGCTGCCGAGCTTGCCATCAATCTGCGCCGCGCGTTTTCTGGCATCGTCGCGGGCAACGTCAAGGACTCCGGCGTCAGCATGATTCGCGAGCACGGCCCCTTCCAGCTCAATGGTGATCCGCAGATATTGCAGGAAATGGATCGTCTTTTACGTGGATTCGTTGCACAAGGGCGCATGAAAATGGGCGGAAAGGCTTATAATCCCTGCTACAGGATTGCCGGAACGCCGGGCTGAGTGGGCTGTCTAATACTTGACTGAATTACTCGGACATCTGATAATCGCGGCCCTGAAAAACCGCCCATATTCCTTCCGCAAGCCGGGGAAAACACGTGACAGAACAAGTCGAAAGCCTGATCCGCAAGGACTATTCCGCGGGTTTTCACACCAACATCGAATCCGACACCCTCAAACCGGGCCTGGATGAGGACGTCATCCGGTTCATCTCTGCGAAGAAGGAAGAGCCGGAGTGGATGCTGGAGTGGCGCCTGAAGGCATTCCGCGCCTGGCAGGAGATGGAAGAACCGACCTGGGCCCACGTGCATTACCCGACCATCGATTTCCAGGCGTTGTCATACTATAGCGCTCCAAAAAGTATGGCTGACAAACCCAAGAGTCTGGCCGAGGTCGATCCTGAGCTGCTCGACATGTACGCGAAGCTCGGCATTCCGCTGCATGAACAGGAAGCGCTGGCCGGAGTGGCGGTCGATGCGGTTATCGACTCCGTTTCCGTGGTCACCACCTATCGCGCCAAGCTCGAAGAAGCGGGTGTGATTTTCTGCCCCATCAGCGAGGCCATCCAACGCTTCCCGGAGCTGGTGAAGAAATACCTCGGCACCGTGGTGCCACAAAAAGACAACTTCTACGCGGCACTGAACTCTGCTGTGTTTTCCGACGGCTCCTTCGTGTACATCCCGAAGGGCACCCGCTGCCCGATGGAGCTTTCCACCTATTTCCGCATCAACGAGATGAACACCGGCCAGTTCGAGCGCACGCTGATCGTGGCCGACGAAGGCTCTTATGTCAGTTATCTCGAAGGCTGCACAGCGCCGATGCGCGACGAGAACCAACTGCACGCCGCGGTGGTAGAGCTGGTCGCGCTGGATGATGCGCAGATCAAGTACTCGACGGTGCAGAACTGGTATCCCGGCGACAGGGACGGCAAGGGCGGTATCTACAATTTCGTGACC
>JBBTKA010000206.1:6962-10631 GCA_038059145.1 Pseudomonadota bacterium | reverse complement strand
GCCGGGCACAGGGCAATCGAGCAACGGGTATTGGTATCCAGTTCAAGGATGTGGATGGCAATGTTCGCAAGAAAATTGAGACACTGCTGGCCGGCCAGCTAAACTCCGAAAAACTGACCCATACCATGTGAGGTTTTATGCAACTCAAGCACTTTCAAATTCCCGCAGGCAGTCTTTACCGACTCAGAGGCCTTTCGGCTTTGGTTTTAGCCATGGTATTGACCAGTTGCCAGCAGGAAAACAGCAACGCAACCAGTCAACCCCCTCTGGCCCAAGTGGTCGCAACAGCACAGACGGCGGATGCAGAGACTACGAAGACAGTTCTACAAGTGTTCAAGGACCCGACCTGCGGATGCTGCGAACTTTGGATCGATCACGTCAACGATCGCGGCTTCGTGGCACAGATCAATCATCCCGAGAATCTTGCACTGGAGAAGCTCAATCGTGGCGTACCGCCCATATACCAATCCTGCCATACCTCGGTTTCAGAGCAGGGATATTTCTTCGAGGGTCACGTGCCTGCGAAGGTCATTCAACGGTTTCTGGAAGAGCAGCCGGAATACGCCGTCGGACTCGCTGTCCCTGGCATGCCAATGGGCAGTCCGGGAATGGAGATTGGAGATCAATTTCAGCCGTATGAGGTCTTGATGATCAAGGCCGACGGCACGGCCGAAGTGTATGCCACGATAAAAACCAAAGAAGAGCAGTACTGAAAGGATGGAGCGTCGCGGCTGGAATAACAGTTTGATGGGGGAGAGCGCTTATACTTGAAGCGCTCCACTGTCTGCTATTTGCCGAGCAATCGCCAGGCTCGCGGTAAGCCCAGGTGATTCGATGCCGAACAATTGCACGAGACCTTTCAGGCCATGCGTGCTTTCCTCCTGAATGACAAAGTCTGCGACACCTCCGTCTGGACCGCAGAGTTTCGGACGTATCCCTGAATAGTCTGGATACAGTTGGTCGGCACGCAAGCCGGGGTAGTAACGACGTATCGCTTCCGCAAAAGTCTCACGCCGATCTTCTGCCACTCTGTAGTCAATCTCATCGACATACTCCACGTCGGGGCCGAAGCGAACCTGACCCGCAAGATCCAGCGTAGCGTGAATTCCCAGACCACGCTGATTCTGCTCGGGTACAGGATAAATCAGGTGCCGAAAAGGAGCCTTGCCAGCGAGGCTGAAATAGCAGCCTCGACTCAGAAAAAGCGCTGGTACTTTGGATTTCTCCAGCCCCTCTATTCGCGTCGCCAACTCCTGGGCGTGTAGACCTGCCGCATTGATGAGAAAACGACAACGAAACGCAAAAGGCTCCAGACGCCCCGGTGCGCCGCATTCCGTATGGACGATGAAGCCGCGATCGTCCGGCTGTACGTCAACGACCTTCGTGAGCGGAGCATACTGAACACCGGCGCGCTCGGCTTCGATCAGCAGCGTGTGCATCAGGCCATGACTGTCAATAATTCCCGTACCCGGAGAATAAAGAGCGTGGCCCGCATGCACGAGCGGCTCCTTTTCCGAGAGCGTCCGCTGGCTCACCCATTCGAGGTCTTCGACACCATTTTGCATGGCAGTGCGGAAAATTCGCTCCAGACTCTCCAGCTCATCCTCCTGTGCGACGATGAACTTCCCGATTCGGCGATGCGCAATGCTGTGCTGTTCGCAATATTGATACAGCAGCTGCCGCCCGTGCAGACAGAGTTTTGCCTTGAGACTGTCCGGGGTGTAGTAAATCCCGGCGTGGATGACCTCGCTATTGCGGCTGCTGGTCTCCTGCCCAAAGGTTGCATTCCTGTCGACCAGCAGGATGGTAAACGACTGCTGCCGAGTGCGGGCGAACCGTTCAGCCAAGGCCAGCCCGACAACGCCAGCGCCCACGATACAAAGTTCAAAATGTTCCACAAGGGGTCCGGTTTTATGCGCCTATACACATGAGATTTGTTTCGTAACACTATGTTTAAACTATACTAATATCTTTCTGAAAGTGAGATTCACACGCGGCTGCTTGACTGCATCATCCTTGGGCAGTTGATGTCGCCAGAACTGTTGAGTTCCGCCCTTCATCACCAGCACACTGCCGTGGGTCAGCGGTAGACGCAAGGTTTTGATGGATTTGTCGAGGCGATGCCTCATTTCAAATACACGCGTAGCACCTAGGCTGACGGAGGCGATCACGGGCTGCGGCCCCAGCTCCTTCTCGTCATCACTGTGCCACCCTACACTGTCTCTGCCATCGCGGTAGTAGTTGGCGAGCACCGCATTGAAGGCACTCCCGGCGATAACCTCAGCACGGTTTTTGAGCTGCAGCATCTGAGCCGTCCAGGGCAGGGGTGTCAAAGCCAACCCAGAATAGGAGTAATGTGCCTCTGGTTCTCCAAACCAGTTCTGCAATCGCGGTATGGCAACCTTCTTACCCGCTATCGTGAGAAAATCCTGCCGCCACGGCAAACTCAACAAACAATATTCCATCAGAGCATCTGCCTCAGCGGAAGAGAACGCCTGCGGAAAATACAGTAACGAGGCATCCTTGAGTTCGATCGGGGCCACATCACAATCCGCCTCAGAAAATTCGAAACCCGCCTGCAGACCTGACGACATGATGTTCCCTGGCAGCGAAGGCATAGCCAATCAATCCAACAGCGCAAGCAGAGCGTGCAGCTTCTCGGCGGGCAAAGTGCGCAATTTGCGGCTGAGCTTGGAGTCCAGCGGTTCCTTTTGCTCGCCCGCTGCAAACCCCTGTTCCTCAAGATACTGACCCAACAGCACAATGATCTCGGAGTTCATACTGCGACGATGCCGACGTGCAATCTGTAAAATCTTCTTGCGCAGACTCATGGGCAGGCGCACGACAAACTTGTCCCCCTGCGCCCTGAACTCAGCAGGAATGGCATTGGATGACCTCTTCGCCACACCCTTCACGGACAGTCGCGGCCTGCCGCCTGTCGTTCTGCCTTCTTTCTCGTCGGTGGCAGGGACTCCGATATCAGTTTGCATTTCCATATTTAGCCTGTATCCATGTTGATTATTCTGGGATCATAGCTGCACAAAACGCTATTCTCAAGGGCTGCCAGATTTCATCCTCACTCGAAAGGTGTAATGCAATTGACTGATTTTGATTATGATTTTTTCGTAATAGGCGGCGGCTCCGGTGGTGTCCGTGCAAGTCGCATTGCTGCGGGGCTGGGAGCCAAAGTTGGTCTGGCCGAAGAGCGTTACCTGGGCGGCACTTGCGTCAACGTTGGCTGCATTCCCAAGAAACTCTTCAGCTATGCATCGCACTATGCTCAAGACTTCGAAGATGCACGTGGATATGGCTGGGAGCTGCCCGCTGCACCACGCTTCCACTGGCCGACCTTGCGCGACAACAAGGATCGTGAGATTCAACGTCTGAACGCCGTGTATCTGGGCATGCTGGAAAGGGCAGGCGTCGTTGTCCATCAACAGCGCGCCGTGCTGCTGGACAAGCACAGCATCGCGCTCGGCGACAGGACAATCACTGCAAAGGAAATTCTGGTTGCCACCGGTGGATGGCCTACCATCCCGGATATCGAAGGCAAGGAGCATTCAATCACCTCGAATGAACTGTTCTCACTGAACGAGTTACCTGATTCGATACTGATCGTGGGCGGTGGTTACATTGCAGTAGAGTTCGCCGGGATCTTCCATGGCCTGG
>JBBTKA010000206.1:0-6952 GCA_038059145.1 Pseudomonadota bacterium | reverse complement strand
ACCCAAGAATAATAGACAAAATAAACATTTATCAAGCGGCAAGGATGGCAATGAGAACAGCGGTAAATAGAATAACAATCAGCGAGGGGTTCTCTTTTTTGCGTCGGACTTTTCGCCGCCGAACTGCAAAAATACGCAACCCTTCATTTAGGGACAGACGTGGTAAAAATCCGCAAGCACGCGGATGGCAGACTGCAGGTGTTGTTGTCCAATGGCATTGAGATAGCGGTGAAGGCCGTGATGTTTGCCACGGGTCGCAACCCCAACACTGCCTCCCTTGGCTTGGAAGATCTGGGTGTCGCACTAAGGGAAAATGGTGCCATCATCGTGAATGACGATTTCACGACCACAGTTCCCAACATTCACGCCGTCGGCGACGTGATTGATCGGGTCGCCTTGACGCCCGTCGCTCTTGCCGAAGGGCAGATACTCGCGCAGCGGCTGTTTGGAAAACGCGATGGAAGCAAACCAAGAGCGATGCGCTACGAAAACATTCCAACGGCTGTATTCAGCCACCCCAATATTGCAACCATGGGTCTGGACGAGGAGGGCGCTCGTCAGCAATTTCCCAATCTGGCTGTCTACCGAAGCCGTTTTACGGCACTTCGGCATACGCTGAGCGGTCGTCAGGAGAAAACCTTTCTAAAGCTGCTGGTCGATACCGACACGGATCGTGTCGTGGGTGTGCATATGCTGGGCGCCGACGCCGGGGAAATCGTGCAGGGCCTGGCGGTGGCTATCAACGCCGGCGCCACCAAGGCCGATTTCGACGCCACTCTGGGGATTCACCCGACTGTGGCCGAAGAGTTTGTCACCATGCGCACGCCATCATGAGCGTCCCTGATCAGCCAGGGTGTCGAGAATCGGGCACTCCGGCCGTCCATCGCCCGAGCAGCGCATGGCCAATCCGTGTAATGCGCTGCGCATGTGCTGCATTTCCCTAATGCGCTCGTCCAGCTCACACACATGAGCCATCGCCAAATCCTTAACCTCCGCATTACTGCGATCGGAGGTCAGCCACAGGCCCACCAGTGCGGTGATTTGCTTGATGCTGAAGCCGAGCCCGCGAGCGGACTTGATGAATCTCAATTGATTGATGTCAGCATCCGAATAATAACGATAATTCGCCGCTGTCCGCCGCGCGGGCGCCAGCATACCGATCGCCTCGTAGTGCCGAATCATCTTGCTGCTCACACCGGAAAGTCGTGCTGCCTCGCCGATGTTGCAGAATTGCTCGCTGTCGGATTGATGATTTTGCCGGATTGTGTGCGTCGAACCATGCATCTGGGATTCCCTCTCATAGCGCTTCAATGGGCTGGCAGAAAGCGCTTCAGACGCAGCGCATTACCCAGCACAAACACACTCGACAATGCCATCGCCCCGGCAGCAAACACGGGTGACAGTTGCAACCCGTAAGCGGAATAAAGCGCGCCGGTTGCCAGCGGAATCAACGCCACGTTATAGGCGAAGGCCCAGAACAGATTTTCCTTGATGTTGCGCATCGTGGCGCGCGCCAGCATGACTGCATTGACAACAGCGCCGAGCTCGCCCGTCATCAGGACTACGTCTGCGCTCTCAATGGCGATATCAGTGCCACTGCCCATAGCAATGCCGATATCGGCCTCCGCCAACGCAGGCGCGTCATTGATGCCATCGCCAACATACGTGAGCAGCGTCCCTTCAGTACGCAATGACTTCAGGGTGGCAACCTTGCCTTCCGGTAACACCTCGGCATAGACCTGATCAAGTTGCAGAGCTTTGGCTACTGCCTGCGCCGTCCGCGCATTGTCACCGGTAATCATTGCCGTTCTGAAGCCCGCACCGCGCAGCGCCTGCAACGCGGCAGGGGAGGAAGCTCTGATGGTATCGGCCACCGCAATGATCGCAGCCAAACGTCCCCCAATCGCCACGTACAAGGGGGTCTTACCCTGTTCAGCCAACTCGATTGCAGCGGGTAATGCCGCACGCGCGTCCAGGCCGAGTTTTTCCAAGAGGCGATCGGCACCGATATCGACTCTCTCTCCCTGCACAATGGCCCGCAAGCCATAGCCGGGCAGGGCCTCGAAATCGGTGACCACAGGCAGGCTCAATCCCTGCAGCCGGGCTGCGGCAACAATTGCCAGGCCAATAGGGTGCTCAGACTTTTCCTCGACAGCCGCTGCCATCGCCAGTACTTGAGCAGCATCGAATCCCGGCTGCGCGAGTAAATCAGTCAGCTCGGGCTTGCCCTCGGTAATGGTGCCGGTTTTATCGAAGGCAATAGTGCGGGTCTGACTCAGCATTTGCAGCGCGTTGCCATTACGGAAGAGGACCCCCATCTCTGCAGAACGCCCTGTCGCCACCATGATTGAAACCGGGGTCGCCAATCCCATCGCGCAAGGACACGCTACGATCAGCACCGACACGGCATGCACCAGCGCATTGCCCAGTCCAGCGTCCGTCGCCAGCAGCCAGTACAGAAATGTGGAAAGCGCCACCAGCATGACGGCGGGCACGAACCAGAGCGTAATTTTATCGACAAGGGATTGGATAGGGAGCTTGGAACCCTGTGCGTTCTCTACCATCGCGATGATTCGCGCCAGCACCGTATCCTCACCGACACGCAACACCCGAAAACTGAAGGCGCCAGTCTTGTTGATGGTTCCCCCTGTAACAGACGCACCAGGTTCCTTCTTGACTGGCAGAGGCTCACCAGTGAGCATTGATTCATCCACGAATGAGTGGCCATCGACAACTTGCCCATCCAGAGGGATCCGATCACCTGGCTGAACTTGCACCGTATCTCCAGGGCGAATCAATTCAATCGCGGTTTCCACAACCTCGTCGCCCTGCAAAACCATGGCGGTTTCCGGCTGCAAGGTCAGCAGTTTGGCGATGGCCTCACCGGTACGTCCGCGCGCCTTGCCCTCGAGAAAACGGCCCATGAGTATCAGGCAGACGATGACCGCCGCCGCCTCAAAATAGACGCTCCCGGTGTCCCCCGGCAGAACGCTGGGGAAGAAAGTGACGACAGTCGAATATCCCCATGCTGCGCTGGTTCCCATGGCCACCAGTGAATTCATGTCGGGAGCCAGACGCAGGAGTGCGGGAATCCCATGCTGAAAAAAGCGTCGACCGGGCCAGAACAACACGACACTTGTCAGCACAAACTGCAGGATCGCGCTGTTGCGATGCCCAAGGGTGTTGTGGACAAAATCCGCAAATCCCGGCAAGACGTGGGCGCCCATTTCGAGCAGAAATACCGGTAGTGTGAACAGCGCCGAGATCACGAATGCACGCTTTAGGGCCTGCAATTCCTCCTTGAGCTGCCGTTCGCGTTTCTGGGCATCCGACTTGCGATCGACCGCCACGGTTGCCTCATAGCCTGCGTTTATAACCGCTTTCGTCAAATCGCTGGCCGTCGGGCCGCTTGTCGAGAGATTCACGTGAGCTCGGCCACTGGCCAGGTTGACGCTGGCGTCCACAACGCCAGGCACGTTCTTGAGGGCTTTTTCGACACGCCCGACACAGGACGCGCAAGTCATGCCGGAAACGTTCAAATCGATTTCACACACTTCAGGTTTTGCAGACGCCATGATTGCTGACCCCAGAGTCAAAGTTTGTATGGTTTGGCGGGGAAAACGCTTGATACAGTCAGCATCATCAGGCTTACCACAATGGGAAGGTCAAGCATGGTTTTAACGATAGATTTGGCGCAACTGAAGCTTAAACTTACATTACATAAGCGCCTTAATATTCTGCTTTAAATAGGAATAGCTTAATTTTAACGTCATCTACACTATTTCCGGTAATAAAGATTACCGGAAATAGTGAATTAAGTATCTGCATGGAACGGCTAACTGACCTCTCTCTTTTCCAGCCGCCCTTTCTCCCAGCCGCGTCCTGTCACTCACGCGGTGGCGGCACACTCCAATCGCATCCTTCACACTCTGGTGATTTATTATTTGCTGCCAGTACAGAGAAGATAAAATCTTTCCACACTTGATTCGGTGTCCACACCGAATTCATGTCGCGCTTGGCATCGGCCACCGGGACATCCTCATAAATCACGCGATACAGGAAGCTGAATGCCGTGGCACGGGCATTCACCTGACAATGCAGCAAGGTCTTGCGGTCTGGCTCGCGCTGCATGGCATCGACAAAGGCATTGAAATCACGGATGGTGGGATTATTGAAATCCACGGGAATATGCAGGTAATCCATGCTCAGCGCCTTCACCAACTGGTCTTCTTCCGGTATTGCCGGTCCGACGGTACTGAAAGCGATGTAGATGATCCTCTCGTAGCCGCTATCCTTGATGATTTGCAACTGCTCCCGTGTGGGCTGCCCTGCACTCGCAAACGTGGGTGAGTACTGCCGGAAGTTGAGAATCTCACTCATCCCGCTGCTTTCCGCTTGTTGCGCGCTGGCAGGTCCGGACATGCTCGCGACCACGCCAGCCAGCGCCAGCATCGCCATCAATTTGCGTGATTTGACGGTGAACATGCCAATTCGTGCAGACACACTCTTCATTGGAACTCCTTGAAAGGGAAATAAATGGAATTTGGGCCAAGCATAGCCGAGTCGGCGTGCTTTAACAAAGCAACGCAATTGCCTTGATTTGGCAGCAAATACTCATTCCCTCCGTCAAACCCATCTGCTGACAGGAATACTCCGAGATTCTCGCCAGTAACAGTTCATCTGAAAGCGGCAGACGCAGCTGCACCATTTGCTGGCCTTTAAGATCCGGATCCGACAATTGCGCGACGGTAGCCTGCAGGATATTCAGGATACTGCTCCCCACGGGCCTCTGCGTGCACAGGCTGACATCCCGCGCATTGATCCGCAGACGGATGTTCTTTCGCTGTCCGGCTGCGATGTGCGGGACATAGACTCTATCGCCGGCGGCGGTTCTCAGCACCGAGAGACGGCAAGGACCATTCAGCTCGAGGATATCGCAGTGAATGACGCTGAAGGCTTCGTCAGTCCGGGCCAGCGGCGAATCTACCCTGCCCAGCACATCCGCCAGCGGACCTTGGGCCAGCACACCCCCCTCTTCCATCAACAGCAGATGATCCGCCAGCCGAGCCACTTCGTCAGGCGCATGACTGACATACAAGACAGGCATACCCGTGCTGGCAAACAGGCGATCCAGAAATGGCAGAATTTCCTCTTTGCTGTGCAGATCGAGCGCGGCCAGTGGCTCGTCCATCAACAGCAGCGCGGGGGAACTCAGCAGCGCCCTGGCTATGGCCACGCGCTGCCGCTCGCCGCCAGACAGCGTGACGGGATTGCGTCCGAGAAAGTTTTCCAGCCCAAGCAGTGCGGTGACCTCATCGAAGGCGAGCTCGCTCCCCTGCACTCCAGAACTCTCTCCCCTCTTTGCACTACGCCCGACCCTGCGCTTCAAGGCGTATTGGAGGTTACCGTGCACGGAGAGATGGGGAAACAATCCGGGCTCCTGAAAGACATAACCCACCCGGCGCTCATGCACAGGAACGTTGATGCCCTGCCCCAGCCACGTCACCCCATTGACGCTGATGGCACTGCCTGGCAGGGATGTCTCCAGCCCAGCAAGCGCCCGCAGCAGCGTGCTCTTGCCAGAGCCCGAGCGCCCGAATACGGCAGTCACGCCCTGCCCTGGCGCCTCGAACTTTGCCTTCAAGGTGAAATTGCCTTTACTCAGCGTGACACTGGCGCGAATAGTCATACCTTCACCATGTCAAAGCGCCTGTTCAGTCCGTAAACGACCAGTAACAGGAAGAAAGAAAACACCAGAAGACTGCCAGCTAGCCAATGCGCGCTTGCGTATTCGAGCGACTCCACGTGATCGTAGATGGCTATCGACAACACCTGAGTCTGGCCCGGAATATTGCCTCCGATCATCAAGACAACTCCAAACTCCCCCAGCGTGTGGGCGAAACCAAGCACTGCAGCGGTAAGGTAACCGGAACGGGAGAGCGGAATGACAATGGTAAAAAAGCGATCCAGCGGGCGAGCACCGAGGGTAGCCGCGACTTCCAGTGGAGCCCGCCCTATTCCCGAAAACGTACTCTGCAGAGGCTGCACCACGAACGGCAACGAGTAGATGACGGAACCAAGCACCAGACCGGTAAAGCTGAACGCCAGCGGGCCGACGCCGAGCCAGCGGGTGAATTGCCCGATGGGACCATCCGGACCCATGGCCACCAGCAGATAGAAACCGATCACCGTCGGCGGCAGCACCAATGGCAGAGCCACGGCGGCTTCGATCACCGCCTTGTAGCGCCAACGCGAGTTGGCGAGCCACCACGCCAGCGGCGTTCCCACCACCAGCAGCGCCAATACCGTTATCAGCGCCAGTCGCAGTGTAATCCACAAGGCAATGAGGTCATTCTCGAAGGACATGCAGACTCCCCTAAGGTGTTGCCACGGCAGCGGCTTCGGGGACGCCATAACCGTTCGCGGCTATAACTGCCAGCGTGGACGGTAGTAGCAGGAAGGCAACAAATTCCCGGGCGGCGGCGCCGTCCTTCAGCAGAATCAACTCCTGCGTCAACGGCGCGTGCAGATCTTCAGGAACCAGCCAATACGATCCTCCAGCGCCGTTTTCCAGCACCTGCGAATACGCCACGAAGCCAAGCTCGGCATTGCCGCTGTCAACGAACTGGTAGGTTTGCGCGATATTTTCGCCCTGTACCAGTCGCTCTGAGACCCGTTCGTACTGCCCGAGCGCGGTCAGCACCTCGACGGCCGCTTCGCCGTAGGGGGCCAGCCGCGAATTGGCGATGGATAGGCGACGAAAATCACCGTCTGCCAAGACATGGCCTTGCGCATCCACATATCCGGCGACGCGACTCCACAGCGCCAGACGACCGATGGCGTAAATGGCCCTGGAATCCGAGACCGCTCTGCCCTCTTCCTCCAGCCGCGCCGTTACCCCGGCATCGGCAGCAAGAAACACGTCATAAGGTGCGCCATTGACAATCTGCGC
>JBBTKA010000205.1:4651-5994 GCA_038059145.1 Pseudomonadota bacterium | reverse complement strand
ATCGCGGGCAAGGCCCGCTCCCACAAGAATCAAAAACAATCGCGGGCAAGGCCCGCTCCCACAAAATCGTCGTTAATCAGCGGTGTTCTATATCCACCCACGGCATCGTCGCCGGGCCGATGTAGTCCGCGCTAGGGCGAATGATGCGGTTATTGGAGCGCTGCTCCTTCACATGCGCCGCCCAGCCAGTGACGCGGCACATCACGAAGATCGGCGTGAACAGTTTGGTCGGAATGCCCATGAAGTGATACGCCGAGGCATGGAAGAAATCGGCGTTGCAGAACAGTTTCTTCTCGCGCCACATCACCTCTTCGCAGCGCACGGAGACGGGGTAGAGCACCATGTCGCCGACCTGCGCCGCCAGCTTCTCGGCCCACTGTTTGATGATCACGTTGCGCGGGTCCGACTCGGCATAGATCGCATGCCCGAAGCCCATGACTTTCTCTTTGCGAGCCAGCATGCCCAGCAACTCGCGCTCGGCCTCGTCCGGACTCTGCCAGCGCTCGATCATGTCCATTGCCGCCTCGTTGGCGCCGCCGTGCAAGGGGCCACGCAGCGAGCCGATCGCCGCCGTCACGCAGGAATGCATGTCGGACAGCGTCGAGGCGCACACCCGCGCCGTGAAGGTCGACGCATTGAACTCGTGCTCGGCATAGAGAATCAGCGACACATTCATCACCTTCTCGAACAGCGCGTTGGGCTTCTCTCCGCTGAGCATATGCAGGAAATGTACGCCGATGGAATCGTCGTCCAGCGCGGTGTCGATGCGCACACCGTCGTGGGTGAAGCGATACCAGTAGCAGATGATCGAGGGCAGGGCGGCGACGAGTCTATCGATCACATCGTCCTGCTGCGCGAAGCTGTGTTCCATCTCCAGATTGCCCAGCATTGAGCAACCTGTACGCATCACATCCATCGGATGAGCGTCGGCGGGGATGCGCTCCAGCACTTCTTTCAAGGCTTGAGGGAGGCCGCGTAACGATTTGATTTTACGGACGTAAGCGTCAAGTTCTTCGCGGTCGGGAAGATGCCCGCGCAGCAACAGGAACGCCACCTCTTCGAAGCGCGCCTTGTCGGCCAGAACGCTGATGTCATAGCCACGGTAGGTCAGCCCTGAGCCTGTTTTACCCACGGTACACAGCGCTGTCTCACCAGCCACCTGCCCGCGTAGCCCGGCGCCGGATAAGGGTTTTGTTGCCATCTTTATCTCCTGAAACAAGAAATCTTTGTGTGCTGCTCAAAGCGCGCTGTGGGAGCGGGCCTTGCCCGCGATGATCTGTGCGCTGCGCTTGACGAAAAATCGCCTGTGGGAGCGGGCCTCGCCCGCGATGATCTGTGCGCTG
>JBBTKA010000205.1:3632-4641 GCA_038059145.1 Pseudomonadota bacterium | reverse complement strand
CCCGCTCCCACAGTCAGTGAGGGTTGAACAACCGATCCAGCTTTTCCTCATACGCGTGATACCCCAGCACCTCGTACAGCTCCTTGCGAGTCTGCATGCTGTCCACCACGCCACGCTGATCGCCGTCCTGCAGAATGCCCGCGTACACCAGCTCGGCGGCACGGCTCATCGCCCGGAACGCGCTCAGCGGATACAGCACCATGCCCACGCCGCACGCCGCCAGCTCGGCCTTGTTAAACAGCGGCGTCGCTCCGAACTCGGTGATGTTCGCCAGAATCGGCACCCGCACTGCCGCGCTGAAGCGCTTGTAATCCTCAAGATTGGTGATCGCTTCCGGGAAGATCGCATCCGCCCCGGCCTCGACACACGCCACGGCGCGCTCGATCGCCGATTCGATACCCTCCACGGCAATCGCGTCGGTCCGCGCCATGATCACGAAATCCGTGTCAGTCTTCGCGTCCACCGCTGCCTTCACGCGGTCCACCATCTCATCTTTGCTCACGATCGCCTTGTTCGGCCGGTGGCCGCAGCGCTTCTGCGCCACCTGATCTTCAAGATGCACCGCCGCCGCTCCCGCTTTTTCCATCGCTTTGATGGTGCGCGCGATGTTGAAAGCGCCACCCCAACCGGTGTCGATGTCGACCAGCAAAGGCAGGGAAGAAGCACTGGTGATGCGCTCCACGTCAATGAGCACGTCGTTTAGGCTGGTCATGCCCAGATCCGGCAGTCCGTAGGAGGCGTTGGCCACTCCGGCACCGGAAAGGTAGATTGCCTGATGTCCGGCGCGCTCGGCGAGCATGGCGCTGTAAGCATTGATGGTGCCGACGATCTGCAGGGGGGAATTGGCCTGCAGCGCCCGGCGAAATCTGGCCCCGGCGCTCAATTGAACTGGCATGGAGGTGTCCTCTGGGTGCGATGCGAAAACTGCCTGCAAGGTAAAGGAAACCCCAGTTGAAGTAAATCCTGTGGCCTTTGTGGGAGCGGGCCGTGCCCGCGATTGGGGTTTTTC
>JBBTKA010000205.1:0-3622 GCA_038059145.1 Pseudomonadota bacterium | reverse complement strand
TGCGCTCAAGCCAATCGCGGGCAAGGCCCGCTCCCACAGAAATTCGGCGGCACAACAGGCGATCCTATGCTACCTTTCTGCTTGTAAAGAGATTGTGATAACTGCAAAACGGGCCTGAGCAAATGAATATGGCTGATGTCGATACTCGCTGGAAACAACGTCTGCCCAGTTTTAACCTGGTATTTGATCAGCTAAGTGATGCTGTCTCGTTGATGGCTGCCCGCGAGCTGAGCCCTCTGGAACGGCAAGGTGTCATTCAAGCGTTTGAGTACACCTGCGAACTCGGCTGGAACGTGCTGCGAGATTACTTGCGCGGGCAGGGCAATGCAGAGCTGAGTGGTTCTCGCGACACGCTGCGCGAGGCTTTCTCTGCAAAACTGATTGATGACGGCGAGATCTGGATGAATATGCTCCAGGACCGCAATCGCACCTCACACACTTACAATGAAGCGACAGCAACGGAGATACTCAACAACATTCAAGCTCATTACCACGCGATGTTTGAAAAGCTGCAGTCAAAGATGAACAGCTTGGCGAACACAGGCTAAATCAATATGCCATCAGTGACCAACGTCAATACGGCCGCCTTGATGCGGGCAGACTTATCCACCAGCAGTGGCCTGAGTATTCAGACCATTTCCCGATTGAGTGAAATCTTCGCCAGGCATGAAAAAGTCAGCAGCGTTGTGCTCTATGGTTCGCGCGCGAAATAGATGATCTGTTGTTGCCGTGGAAAATTGATCTGTCGCTCTATGACCACATTGAAAACCAGGAGCTACGGGAGCACATCGAGCGTGCTGGGAAGGTTTTTTTCAGGCGTGGGAGCGTCCAAGCGATCAGTTTGGAGCAGCGTTTGACACTGTTCGACCCCGAACGACATGCAGGGGAAGTAATGCAGACAGAGGCACTTGGTGCTGAGAAAGCGTGACTGATCGAAATTTTGAGCTACAGTTAAGAAAGGCTAGGGCGGACAAGGAGTGTTCATGCCAACTATCAGTAAGTTCTATGGAATCATAGTACGGATGTATTTCGCCCCTGCGGAACATCCACCGCCACACTTTCATGTATATTATTCAGGGTATAAGGCTACGGTTAGTATAGATCGGTGCGAAATATCAAGAGGCAGTCTACCGGCCAGGCAAGTGAAGCTGGTATTGGCGTGGGCAGAAATGCATCGTGAGGAATTATTGGCTAATTGGGCGTTGGTTGAGGGTGGTAAAGAACCCTTCACGATTGCGCCTTTGCAATAGGGGAGAGGCACCATGTACCCAGCAGTGACGAGCGTGACGGCGCAAGATGACTATGTGCTGGCTGTTGAATTTGATAACGGCGAGCTCAGGCGCTTGGACATGAAACCATATCTGAATTTTGGGATATTTAGCAGATTGAAGGATCCGACGAATTTCATGAAGGTCAGGGTGGTATTTGATACTCTCGAGTGGGCTGCCGGGGTCGATCTTGATCCAGAGTTCGTATACACAAAATCTGCGAATTTTGCGGACCGCAGTGGTTCACGCAAACACACGAGTAGAGAGCCATGAGAACCATAGAAGCTACAATTGACACGAATGGACGGCTTCACACTTCGGAATCTCTGGACTTCAAGGGAGAGCAGCGCGTTCTGGTGACCTTTTTGGATGTCACTGATACTGATAGTTTTGAAGTGACTTTACTAAGTCAGACCTCATTGGAAGAGGACTGGGGTAGATCAGAGGAAGATCAAGCATGGGGTCATTTGCAGCCACAGAAGTAGTGCTGGCCTCATCGGTGTAAAACTTGTGTTGCACGTCAAATCAGCAAAATACCTTTCTGGCTTCAAGCTCTGGGTTGCCTTCGACGACGGCACAGCGGGAGAGGTTGACTTGGACGGGGTGCTCAAAGGCCCGGTTTTCGATCCGCTGCAAGATGTGGATATGTTCAAACGGTTTGCCGTTGATCCTGAATTGGAAACCCTCGTTTGGTATAACGGTGCAGACCTCGCCCCTGAATTCCTCAAGGCGCATTGCAGGCATATTCCGGGCGACAGCATAGTGGAGTTACTGGCTATGGCTGGCGACGAGGACATTGAATTCGAGCCTCCCAAGCTGGAGGGAAGTTTTTTCCAAGATCCTCGCAGCTAACCCACCTCTGTGGGAGCGAGCCTGCTCGCGATTGGATTTTGCATTTACGTTAAAAGCTCTCAAAAATCGCGGGCAGGGCCCGCTCCCACACTAATGGCGTTGTCACGAGACTCCGAATCCGTCATATCTGCTCTTGCTTTCAGGTGCTGCAACGCCCCCGCTCTAATAATGTATGGCACACTGTGGGAGCGGGCCTTGCCCGCGATGGATTATGTGAAATATCAATCGCGAGCAGGCTCGCTCCCACACTCACCGTTCGTGTATCATCGCCCGCAATTAAAACCTCATAGGGCTCTATAACAAGTGACTACAGCAGCGCCGTCGCAGAAAGGGTACAAGGGAATTGTGTTAGCCGGGGGCAGCGGAACAAGGCTCTACCCCATCACCAAGGGAATCTCCAAGCAACTGCTGCCCGTTTACGACAAGCCAATGATCTACTACCCGATGTCGGTGCTCATGCTGGCCGGCATCCGCGACATCCTCGTCGTCAGCACACCGGAAGACATCAGCGGCTACCAGCGCCTGCTGGGGGATGGCAGCCAGTACGGCATCCACCTCACCTATGCCATTCAGCCCAGCCCGGACGGTCTCGCGCAGGCCTTTCTCATCGGTGAGGGATTCATCGGCAAAGACAATGTCTGCCTCGTGCTCGGCGACAACATCTTCTACGGCCAGGGCTTCACGGGAAAACTGCGTGAATCGGTGGCACGGCCCACCGGCGCGACTGTCTTCGGCTATCAAGTCAAAGATCCCGAACGTTTCGGAGTAGTGGAGTTCGATGCCAACAAGCGCGCCATCTCCATCGAAGAAAAGCCGAAACAACCGCGTTCGAATTTTGCAGTCACCGGCCTGTATTTCTACGACAACGACGTCATCGACATCGCCAAACAGGTTAAACCCTCAGCCCGTGGCGAGCTGGAGATCACCAGCGTCAACCAGGCCTACATGGAGCGGGGCGATCTGAATGTCGAAGTGCTCGGCCGTGGTTTTGCATGGCTCGATACCGGCACGCACGAGAGTTTGCTGGAGGCCAGCATGTTCGTGCAGACGGTGGAGCATCGCCAAGGGCTGAAGATTGCCTGTCTCGAAGAGATCGCGTGGCGCAACAAATGGCTAAGTAATGAACAAGTCCTCCAGGTCTCGGAGAGCCTCTCCAAGAACGGCTACGGCCAATATCTTCGCGCTCTGGTCAATTCGTAATCATCCCCGCATTTTATACCCGTTCGGGCTATTGCCAGCCGCTGGCGGCGCGGCTACCATGTGTTCAGTGGTTGAACGCACATCAAGTCTTATATGGCTGAATAACAATGCTAAGCGACGAAGCCCGCTACAAAATTCTCAAGACCCTGGAAGCCAATCCTGACATCAGTCAGCGACAATTGGCGAGCGAGTTGGGTATTAGCCTGGGCAAAGTCAATTTCTGCATCAAGGCGCTGATCGAAAAAGGCACGCGGATTCAACTCCGAAGTGCATAACGGTTTAGGCCACTAAGGCCGCCATTT
>JBBTKA010000204.1:0-11905 GCA_038059145.1 Pseudomonadota bacterium | reverse complement strand
CCGCGTTCACCGACGATGAGGTGAACATATTTGGCCTGTTCTGGTCGTGTTCCTTAAAACTGCAGGCAGTGCCGTTCCAGTGGCATGCCACCACCCTCCCGCTCCCGATGAGAATCAGCTCGAAGGCATTGCAGCGTTGCCCCAGTCCCTCCCGCAGGGCGTCCAACATCGCGTCAATATCGGGAAGGCGGATCAGCTCGCTGATGATCAGGCCGCGACTCTCGGCGTCGGGTCGCCCAGGATCCTGGTAGCGGTTCAGCAGCGCGAGCACAACGCCGTGCGAGTTGGCGCCCATCCAGGTGCCGCCATGCAGGCCATCCAGCGGATAGGCATAGGACACTTGGTGTGCTTCGCTCCAACCAGAAAGCAAAGTGCCGACTTCCGCGCGCGTCCTTTGCTCATCCCGGTTCATGGTGATGGCAAGGCCTTTCGCGGTGGGGACTATCGTTAAGGTGCACATTCGCTCAACTCGGTTTTAAATTGCTGTTGTTCTCTCTGGAAGGTCGCGGTGCAAGGCGCGATGCCGATATGCGAGGCAAGCTCAACGCCGCAACCCTTCAGCAGCAGACGAATATAGGCGGCGTGATGAATGGTGTGGTTGATCAGATAGAGGGCCTCCCGTGCGACATTGGAGCGGAATTTCTCCGTGTGTGTGGTCAGGCAGTCAATTTCGGAAGTGATCAGCAACTCTTCTGGACCCGAGCTCGCCGCCCGATCCTTGTTGAAGCTCTCCAGCGCCTCGCACTCGCTCATGATGGCGACTAATTGTGCCGCCGCAAAGTCGGGGTCAGTTTCGCTGGGGCTGTTGCGGTGGCGGACGTTGTAGTCGATCTCGCCGGTCTGCAGTCCCGCCAGAAAGGCCTGCACATGGTCGATCACATGGCGCACGTGCACGCCAGCATGAGACTGCTCATAGACCATCGAGCGCTGTGCTGCGGGAAGCGTGCTGACGACATCCAGTATTTCGCCGATCTGTGCCAGCGTGGCGAGCAACGATTTATTCAGCATGAGCTGTCCTCCAGAGTTCTTGTAGATGTCCGGCGGGCTCCTTGCCGAGATAGCGCTGCAGGTATTTGGGTGGAGCATTGCGCAGGTCCACAAAAATCAAGCCGTCCAGGGAGCGGCTGAAGCTGTTGTTGACGGAGAAGTCCACAAATTTTCCGTTCATGGCGAGGTAGTGCCGGATCAGTGTCGGCACGCGGCTTTCCGCATCGTGGCTGCCGAGCAGTTTGTTGAAGATCGCGGTATCGGCACATGCCAGCAAGAGCTCGCGGTCCCAGTGGGTGCGCTGGCGGCGCTCGCGTGCCACTGGTTTGACCAGTTTGCGCATTTCCTCGTCGGCGACATTGTTGTGCAGAAACGTGTCGGCGAGCAGGGCTCTGGCCAGGGGCGAGTAGCGCTGCGAGATGCTGACGCACCCGAACAAGGTGTGACAGTCGCTGTTCTGCAGCACAAAAGCACCGATGCCCTTCCACAGCAGATCCAGTGCCCGGGGGTTGCGCTGATAAGGGGCGGTGACAAACGAGCGCCCCAGCTCGATGGCAGGACCAAGTGCATGCAGGAACGCCTCGTCAAAATGGAAGAGCGTGTGGCTGTACAGGCCGTCGAGTCCGCGTGCTTTTACTGCGGTGTCGGCGCGCACGATACGATAGCCGCCGATCAGGCGCCGGGCGCCACGATCCCAGGCCAGGATGTGCCAGTAGTCGCTGTCGAATCGGTCACGATCGAGCGGTTTGCCGGTGCCTTCTCCGGCCTGGCGAAAGGTCTGCTCCCGCTCCACTGCCAACTGCTCGGCAATGCAGCCGAGTGCCTGAAAAGGGGCGCAGTAAACGGCATAGTGCTGATGCTTTGCGACCTTGTAAGGGAGCAGTAAATCGAACTGGGCGGCGAGTGCCTGTCCGCTGCTGGCGGTGGACTGTGTGGTCGCGAGCTCATTTTGCTGGAGGTCCGAGGGCGAGGTGCTGTCACTGAGCAGGTCGCAGTTCAGGCGCAGATACTGCGTGACGCAGCTTGGCGATTCCAGCTGCTGGATGGCGTCCGTATCGATGACTTTCCCGACACTGATCTGCAACTGCGAGCCGCGCTTGTCCAGCATGGCGCGTGGCAGCAGCAAGGTGCGCAGGCGCTTGTGGATCAGCCCGGCGATATAGAACAGTGTGCTGTTGCGGCCATTGATGCGAAACGAAATGCAGTTGGCGCCGTGCTTGAGTGCCAGACGTCCGACCATGGAGGACCACGGGCTGTCCTCGATGCTGCCGCCGGGCAGGCGCATGTGTGACACCGTGCCCGCTGGGAATATGAGAAGGGCACCCCCATTGCCAAGGTGCCGGTTGGCCTCTCGCATCCCCTTCATGTTTTTACTCTGAGCGTTGGGGTTGAGTACATCCACGCCGATGAACAAATCCTTGAACTCCGGGAACACCAACAGCAGTTCATTGGTCAGCACTCGGAGGTCGGGGCGATGGCGCAGCAGCAGCCTGGAGAGCAGCATGCCCTCCATCGCGCCCAGCGGATGGTTGGCCACAATCAGCAAGGGGCCCGCCGCAGGTATCTGTGCCAGTTGCTCCGGATTGGTGAGTTGTAGATCGGCGTCGAGCTTTTCCAGCACAAAGTTGAGAAAGCGATGCCCGCCATGGGTTGGCCCATCCGTCGGTGAAGCGGTTGTGTATTCACTCGGCGTAGCCAGCCACTCGTCGTACCAGGCGCTGAGAACGTTCAGGCGTGTCAGCCGATTCAACACAAAGCGCAGTGTTGGGTGCAGTGAGGTCAGTGCGAGAGGATTGTTCGTCATGTTCAATCAGTGCTCGGATAGTGGCGCGTCAGCGCACGTTCAATTTGCCAGTGCCGCAGCAAAGCGCGCAGGCCCGGCGGTTGATGTCCTTGTTCACGGTGATGGGCGCCGAGTTTGAACAGGGTGCGGTACTGCCATAACAGCGTGCTGATGGCGTCGCCGAGGCGGGTGTCCTTGTCCCAGATATGAATGGACTCGGAGCTGGCACCGTTGATCTCGACGATTTCTATGGTTTCGCCACGGCGCAGCGAATCAATGTCGCGGAATTTCACGTCCAGGCGCCCGTAGTGATAGCCGGGCAGGTCGCTGAGGATGGCGTGCATGGCGTCGGTCAGCGCAGGGGTGATGTGCTCGCGGGCATCCCGGAATACCGCTCCCCGGCAGTGACTGGCCGAGAACACGAGGCGGAATTTCTCGCCCTCTGGCAGCACTTTGTGCCAGTGTTCCCGGTGACGATCCCTGTAAAGATGCAACACGGCACCCGCGCGCTTGTCGGCAGCCACCAGCTCCGCCAGGGTGCGCTCGCCATCGCCGCGCACGCTAGGGGAGTATTTGAAAGTCAGTGAGACAATTTCGCCCTTGCCGGTGGCCGGATCTCGTACATAGAAAACACCTGCCTCCGGCTCCCAGTTCGCCAGCTTCTGGCACAGGAGCGCGGCACCGCGAGGATAGCTGCTGATCGCCTGTTCAAGCTGCCCGGGGTTGTGGATGAGCTTGACGCCTGAGCCCCGGCAACCAATGTCCGGCTTGCAGACAAAGGGGAAGGAGATGCTGCGGCGCGCTACCCGCTCCAGACAAACATCGGCCTGCTCTTGAGCGGAGCTGTCGTCAGTTTCATAGCGGATCCAGGGCAGAATGGCCGCGTCGCATTTGCCAACGGCCTGGCGCATCAGTTCGCTCTTGGCAACGCCCACCATGCCGGAGACTGGCAGGAGTGGATTCGCGAGTAAGGGCAAAGAGAGCGAGCGGTGGACGGCGGCGAGCCGTAGCCAGTCGAACACCACGGGGAGATACATGAGCCAGGTCGGCCAGAACTCAAACAGCCCGATCTGGCCACCCTCGCGCAGAGCGGGTTGCCAGTCTTGCGCGTTGAGACAGCGAATGTGGTCGGTGTCGCCGGTAGCGATTCTGTTTGTGTCAGACCCGTCTGGAAGAGCCTTCGTCAAGTTGGAAATTTGGGTTGTCCTTTATGGGCATCCACACAGTCCAACAGGTCAGCTTGCTGAGGTTGCCTTCGCAACCACTGCTGCCACTTCGCTGTCTGACAGAGTCTCTGGCTCCGGCAAGGCGCGCGAATAGGCGACGGTGGTTCGCAATTGGCGAACGAACAGCCTGCAGTGACCGCACATGAGCAGGTGCATGCTGTACCCAAGCGATTGGTGCCAGGTCAGTGACTTATCTGTGTAGTCACTGGCCATTTGACTGATCTCGCGGCATTTCAGCATGTTCCGGTCTCCTGATAGCGGTCGATGACCTGCATCAATGTGAGTCGTGCCCTGTGCAGCAGGACTCTCACATTAGAGTGGCTGAGGTCGAGGATGTTACAGATGTCTTCCATTGCCATCTGCTGCAGGTCGCGAAGGGTGAAGACAGCACGCTGGTCGGCACTGAGCAGCGTCAGCGTGTGGTGGATGCAGCGGCGCAATTGCTGCTCTTCGAGCAGCGAGGCGGGGGAATCGATGTGCCAGGCAGCAGGAGGATCCTGCCAGTGACCATCTTCGCGGAAGCGCTCCTGCAGATGCTCGAGCGAGTCAGGAAGCTGACTGGCGGCGCCGGCATCCATCTGCACGAAGCGGGATTCTTTGCTCAGTCGGGTGCGGGCCTCGTTCCTGACGATCGTAAACATCCAGGTTTGCAGGGATGAGCGGCCCTCGAAGGCAGGCAATGCGCGGAAGATCGACACCCAGGCCTCCTGGGTGACTTCCTCTGCCCAGGCCTCACCGGCTATCGCCCTGGCGACGATCAACATGCGGCGATGGTAGCGCCTGACCAGTGCAGAAAATGCGCCGTGATCGCCCGCGCGCAGCGCGGTCAGGTCTTCTGCAAATTCGTCGTTTTGTAACATGAGAGTGATCCGTCAGTCCTTTATTGTGTGTATTGTGCTTCAGATTAGGCGTCAGACAAGGGAGAGGCAGGTGAGTGTATCGTCAATGAGGGGTGTTATGAGCAGAATTGTCTGTGGTCGCTGGTTGTTTTTGTTGGTGGTTATCGGGGCAGGGCTTCCAGCGCAGGCTCAACCGGAGGCTTTGGACTGGAGCGCCTACGACGCTCTGCTGGCCGCGCATGTGACCGCTGGCGAGCGCAATGGCATTGACCACCACCGTGTCGACTATCAGGCTGTGCGTCAGGACCCGCGCTATGCGCAGGCGCTTGCCCTCATTGCCAATTTCCCGATTGCACAGCTCACGGAGCGCAACGCCCGTCTCGCGTTCTACATCAACGCCTATAACCTCTATGCCATCAAGATGGTGATCGATCACTTGCCCCTGGAGAGCATCCGCGACGTGGGCTCACTGTTTTCGCCGGTGTGGGGAAAAGAGGCCGGCATCATCGGCGGCAAGCCGGTATCGCTGGACGAGATTGAGCACGAGATTCTGCGCCCCATGGGTGAGCCGCGCGTGCATTTTGCCATTGTCTGCGCCTCGCTCAGTTGTCCGAACCTGCGCACCGAGGCGTTCACTGCCGAGAAGCTGGAGCAACAACTGGAAGACCAGACGCGCAGTTTCCTGCAGGACAGCAGCAAGGGTATGGCGCTGGAGGGGAATCGGGTGCGCGTGTCACAGATCTTCGATTGGTTCGATGAAGACTTCGAAGCCGCTGGCGGCGTAGAGAGCTTCCTGCGCCGCTACCGTGATCTTCCTGCCAGCATTCGCCTGCGTCCCGACCTGCCCTATGACTGGAGCCTGAATGGCCGGTAACCACTGACTGTGGGAGCGAGCCTGCTCGCGATTGACATTCAACGCAGGTCAACGGCAATCGCGGGCAGGCCCGCTCCCACAGGAGAGGTGCAGGCGGCGCAGAAATTCATCTATGTTCGGCAAGGTCTCGACATTCATCGGGGAGCTGGTCTTCAGAGCTTCTTCGCCTCTTCCATCACCAGGCTGAACTCCGGCCGCAGCTTGTAGTCTTCCTCCGCGAACTTGGCGCGGATCACTCCCTGTGCATCGATCAGGAAGATGCCGGGATAGGGGATGCCATACGCGCGATGGCCCGGCTCGTACTGCGTGTTCAGCAGGCCCATGGCGTTGACGTGTTTGACGTTTTCGTCGAACAGCAGCGGGAATGTCACACCGTGCTCATCTGCGGCTTCTGCCAGCGTGGCTACGGGATCATAGGTCATGGAGGCAACGTTGATTCCCATGGCCTGAAACTCAGGCGCTATAGCGACCAGCCGCTGCAACTGCGCGATGCAGTACGGACACCAGTCGAAGGAGCGGCTCATCACCAGCACCAGGCCCTTTTCCCCGGTGATGTCCTGCAAGCTGCGCAGCGTGCCTGTCTGGTCCTGCGCGCTGAGCGGAGGCAGCGCACTGCCCACCGGCAATTGCGGTGCCCAGATGAACTCCTGAGCGTGTGTGCTTGACAGGAAAAGCAGGCTCAGCAAAGCCGCTGTCAGTCCTGCGAGAAAGGTGCGGCGAATCACTTGGATCAAGAGCATGGTTTGGTCTCCATAAACAGGGGCTTGGGCGCAGCCGGCAAAGGTTATCTGCAGTTTGGTCGATAATTAAGCAACACCATTTCCATTCAAGCGGGGGCAATCATGATCCTGGAAAAAATCATGAGTAAGAACGTGGTGACCGTCGGACTCGACGACTCATTGCGCGTCATCAAGGAGATTTTCGACCAGGGAAAGATTCATCATCTACTGGTGGAGGAGGAGAAGCAACTCTACGGCGTGATCTCCGATCGTGATTTGTGGCAGGCCATCAGCCCTTACCTGGGCACCTCCTTCGAATCGGTTCGCGATACGGCAACGCTCAACAAGCGTGCTCACCACATCATGACCAGAAAGCCGATCAGCTTGCACAAGGAAGCGGACATCTGTGATGCGATCAGCATTTTCAATCGGCACCGAATTTCCTGCATTCCGATTGTCACCAGTGAGCAGCACATCGTTGGCATCATCACCTGGCGCGATATCTTTCGTCTGCTGGAGGCGGATCGCGAGGCGCTGTGCCGGGCAGCTGACTGACTCGTCCATAAGCACCTTCCAAGCGCGTCGCGGGCGAGGCCCGCTCCCACAGTCAAGGGATCCGCTGAACGAGGTGCGTAAACCTTGATCTGAGTGGTTGTACTGGCATCGCCAAGTCGTATACTTCGGGCTGGTTCCGATGGATCCCCTGCAGGGCCTCCTCGGATCGCAAAGTCACGACAGGAGAAAGCCATGATCTTCCGACAACTCTACGACGCCCCATCCTCCACCTACACCTATCTGCTGGCCGACGAAGACAGCCGCGAGGCCATTCTCATCGATCCGGTGTTTGAACAATCTCAGCGTGACCTGGCACTGTTGCAGGAGCTGGGGCTGACGCTCAAGGTTGTGGCGGACACCCACGCCCACGCCGACCATATAACATCCGCCTGGCTGTTGAAGCAGAAGACGGGCTGTACGATCGCCCTGTCCGCCAATGCCGGTGCGGTGAATGTCGATCTTCCTCTGCATCACGGTGATACGTTTGGCGTAAAGGGCATCACGCTGGAGGCCCGTGCCACTCCCGGACACACCAATGGTTGCACGAGCTTTGTGCTCGCCGATCACAGCATGGTGTTCACGGGCGATGCATTGCTGATTCGCGGTTGTGGCCGCAGTGACTTTCAGCAAGGGAACGCAGGAAGGCTTTACCACTCCATCACCGAACAGCTCTTTACGCTGCCGGACAACTGCGCCGTGTATCCCGCGCATGATTACAATGGCCGCACACGCTCTTCTGTTCTGGAAGAGAAGATTCATAACCCGCGTGTCGGCGGAGGTGCCAACGAGAAGGACTTCGTGCACTACATGAATGCGATGCAGTTGCCGCACCCGAAAAAGATAGACGAGGCGCTCCCCAACAATCTGCGCTCTGGCAAGCCGGAGAATGGCAAGTTGCCGGAGGAGCCGACGTGGGCGGAGCTGCGGGTCACCTTCGCAGGTGTGCCGGAGGTTGAGCCGGAGTGGGTCGTACAGCATCAGGGCGAGGTGACGATACTGGATGTGCGTGAGGCAGACGAGCTGGCCGAGTCCACGCTGGGTTCGATCAAGACGCTCGCCAACGCGGTCAGTATTCCGCTCAGCCAGCTGCGCGAGCGGGTGGCTGAGGTGCCGCGCGACAAGCCGGTCGTCACTTTGTGCCGTTCCGGCAAACGCTCCTCGATCGCCATCACGATCCTGAAGGGCGCCGGCCATGACAAGGTCGCCAACATCCACGGAGGTTTGCTGCATTGGCAGGAGGCGTGATCACCATCTGCGTGTGAAATTGCCACCTGTGGGAGCGTACCCGAGGGCATAAAGGCCCGCCCGCGATGGTTTAAAAGTGATCGCGGGCAGGCCCGCTCCCACAGGTGCTACAGTTCTCGAGGCAATGGCGCGCGGTGCTGCACCGCCATGCCGAGAATGGTAAACGCGCCTGAAAATACGAAGGCCAGTACGCGGAACTGCGAGTCCAGCTGGTCGGCGGCAATAAACGGCCCCAGGCCACGTGCCGTGCCGATGACAGTCCCCACCAACGCGAAGGCGCTGAGCAAGGCCCCGCCCAGCAAGCTGAGTCGGAACGAGAACACCAGCAGCAGTGGCAGGATAAAGAAGATGGCGCCAGGCATCCAAGTGAACGCCAGCAGCAAGATGGCGGAGCACAGTAGAGCCGCCGTCATCAGCCACTGCACGCTCAGCAGGCTCAGACGGTTGAATTCCTGCCAGCCCTGATAGATCGGATAGACCAGCAGAATGCCGAGGCTGTCGCCCAGCGTCAGCATGCGGATATAGCTGCTGACCTGCTCCCAGGCGATGTATCCGGCAATGGCGAGGTTGGTCGTGATGATCGTGCTGCTGATGATTGTGGTGATGAGGCAGACTCCGACCGCGAATGGCATCAGGTCACGAGCAGTGCCCAGACCTTTCGGGAGAAGGCGCCGGAACAACAGCATGGCGATGATGCCGGCCAGCCCGTCGGCCATGGCGTTGACAGCGGTATGCAGGAGCTGCCGCGTCAATGAGTCGGACGCCATGCCGGGGAAATTGGCGATGAAACTCGCCAGCACGATCCAGGGCACGGCGCGATAACCCCACTGCAGGCACATGACCAGTGCCAAACCGGAAGGAAGCCACAACAGCGTGATATTGTCCGGCTGTAAAGCGAAGATCGCCATGCCGACATGGGCCAGTGCCCAATAGAGCAGGGCAGCGGCGGCTTTGAGCGCGAAATGGTTGGTGGTCAACATCGTGTGGTCATCGAAGCTTGAAATAAGTGTTACGGAAACCCAGCTTACAGATCGTCTGCCTTACATGGATCGGATTATGTCCCACACCCAATCGATAGCCAATGCACTGAACCAGGACTGCTTCTGCATCACGCTGGATCGTGACGTACTTCACAATTCTCTGCTCGAAGAATCCGGCAACAGCCTGTCGGCAGAGATGATGGACGAGCGTCCACACCTGTTTTCCAATACTGCCATGTTCATATCCCGCGGCATGCGCGACGAGATGTTGCACACAGTGCGCGCGATTGAGGAGACGGTGTGCCTTCCGCAGTATCGCGCACTCGTGCAAGCCTGGGCGCCCGCGAGCGCGCAGGCGGCGTTCGCGTCTTCCGGCGTCCTGGGCGCCTTCATGGGCTACGACTTTCACCTGTCGGCCGAAGGGCCGCGCCTGATTGAGATCAACACCAACGCTGGTGGCGCCTTTCTCAACGCGGTGCTGGCCAGCGCGCAGCGCGCCTGTTGCAAGGAGGTGGAGCTGTGCATGCAGGTCCAGGTAACGCCCGCACACTTTAACGCTGTGTTTCTGGCCATGTTTCAACGTGAATGGCGGTTACAGGGGCGCACTGGTCAGCCGTCCAGAGTAGCCATTGTCGATGATCATCCCGAAGATCAGTATCTGTATCCCGAGTTCCGGCTCGCCCAGCAATTCTTCCAACGCCATGGCATCGAGGCGGTGATCGTCGATGCCTCCGCACTCGTGTATTCAGGTGGCCAGTTGCTGGCGAACGATGCGGCGATCGACATGGTGTACAACCGCGTTGTGGATTTCGCACTGGAATTGCCGGAACACGCCGCCCTGTTGCAGGCCTGGCAGGCGGATGCCGTCGTGCTCACGCCGAATCCGGTGGTGCATGCCCTGTTGGCGGACAAGCGCAATCTGGCCCTGTTGTCCGATCGCGCATTGCTGGCGGGTTGGGGTGTTGCGGCCGCCGACCTGCAGGCACTCGGCAACGTGCTGCGTACCGAGCTGGTCACGCCGGACAAAGCAGCTGATCTATGGGCAAGGCGCAAGAAGCTGTTCTTCAAGCCCGTGGCGGGGTATGGCGGCAAGGCGGTATATCGCGGTGAAAAACTGACGCGTGGTGTGTGGGAAGACATCATCCGTGGCGGCTACGTGGCGCAGGAGTACGCGCCACCCAGTGAACGCATGATCAAGATCGACGGTCATTGCGAGGCGCGCAAGGCCGACATCCGGCTGTATGTGTACGACGGTGAAGTGCTGCTGACTGCAGCCCGGCTGTATCAAGGGCAGACCACCAACTTCCGGACACCCGGTGGTGGCTTCGCGCCGGTCTACACGTTGTAGAATGCTGTTGGTAAGTGTCGGCGGTAAGGTTTTGCCGGTTCCGAAGGTCTTGGTTTGCCAGTACACTCCTTGTTTTCGGCGAAGCCAGTCGGCCCCGCCAGCGCCAATCAGGTCAAAGACTCCATGTATCAGGCAAGCATCAGGCGGAGCGCGCGGCGCGCTTTTCTTTTCGTTTATCTCCTCTTTTTGGTCGCGTGCTCGGGAGAATCGCCCTCGAGCTCCGAGTCCGGTGCATTGACTGGGCAGCTGACTCTCACCGGCTCCAGCACCGTCGCCCCGCTGATCGGCGAGATTGCCAAGCGCTTCGAGCAGACTCACCCTGACACCCGCGTCGATGTGCAGACGGGCGGCTCCTCGCGCGGCGTTGCCGATGCGCGCCGGGGCACGGCGGACATCGGCATGGTGTCCCGCGCGCTCAACGCGGATGAGATCGACCTCACCGCGTATCCCATCGCGCTCGACGGTGTGGCCATCATTCTGCATCGCGACAATCCACTCGCGGTGCTGACGGAAGAGCAGATCGTCGCGATCTACACTGGTCGGGTGACAAACTGGCGCGAGATAGGCGGCAGCGATGCGCCGATCACCGTCGTCAACAAGGCAGAGGGGCGCTCAACACTGGAGCTGTTCCTGAGCCATTTCAAACTCCGCAATGAAGACATCAAACCCTCCATCATCATCGGCGACAACCAGCAGGGCATTCGCACCGTGGCGGCCGATCCGAATGCGATTGGGTATGTGTCGATCGGCACGGCGGCCTACGAGGCGTCCCGAGGCACGGCCATCAAGGCGCTGTCGATGAACGGCATCGAGGCCACGCTGGAGAATGTGCGCAATGGCTCCTTCCCGCTCTCGCGTCCACTGCATATGGTGACCCTTGGCGCCGCCGATCAGGCCAGCGCGCTGGCGCGAGCTTTCATCGACTACGCCGCCTCCGCCGAGGTCAGCGATCTGACGGAGGCGCAATACTTTGTCCCCCTCACGCACTGATCTGCCGCTGCTGTGGACTCTGCGCGCGCTGGCGGCGCTGGCAGGGACGATTACGCTGCTGATCGCTGCATTCCTGATTCTTGAAGCCTGGCCGGCGCTGCAAACGCCGGGCCTTGCGCACTTCCTCACAGACGCCTCCTGGTTTCCCGCCAGCACCACGCCGCAGTTCAATCTCGTGCCGATGGTCGCGGGAACGCTGGCGGCCATGTTGGGCGCGATGCTGCTCGCCACACCGCTGGGAATAGCCGCCGCGTTGTTCTCGCGCTTCTACGCGCCTGCGGCCCTCGCTACCTGGTTTCGTCGTCTTCTCGAACTGCTGGCCGGCATTCCCTCGGTTGTCTACGGTTTCTGGGGATTGG
>JBBTKA010000203.1:0-6732 GCA_038059145.1 Pseudomonadota bacterium | reverse complement strand
ACCGGGTCATAACCGAGATCGGCAATTTTTTCCAGTACCGCTTCACTGACTTCGTGACGCAGATCATTGTCGTGCAAGCGCTTATTGAGTAACTCGATCTGGATATCGGCGATGCCACGGATCTGTGATTTGAGCAGCGGATGGAACACCACCGTTTCATCGATCCTGTTTACAAACTCTGGAGAGAAGTGTCGGACCACCACCGAGAGCACTTCTGCTTTCACGCGCTCATAGGTTCTGTCATCGGGCACGCCTTCGCTCATCATCTCCTGTATACGATCAGATCCAAGGTTCGATGTCATCACGATAACCGTATTGCGGAAATCTACCGTACGACCATGGCCATCCGTGAGACGCCCATCATCCATCACCTGCAACAGAATGTTGAAGACGTCAGGATGGGCCTTCTCCACTTCATCCAGCAACAGCACGGAATAAGGACGACGACGCACAGCCTCTGTCAGATACCCGCCTTCTTCATATCCTACATAACCGGGTGGCGCACCAATCAGGCGAGCGACAGAGTGCTGCTCCATGAACTCCGACATGTCGATACGCACCATCGCCTCCTCGGTATCGAAGAGGAACTCCGCCAGCGCCTTGCACAATTCCGTCTTGCCCACCCCTGTAGGGCCAAGGAACAGGAAGGAACCATTGGGGCGATTCGGGTCGGACAATCCTGACCGTGAACGGCGCACCGCATTTGCCACTGCCGATACCGCTTCGTGTTGCCCGATGACGCGTTTGTGCAGCGCATCTTCCATTGCCAGCAGCTTCTGCTTGTCGCCCTGCAACATTTTGGAAACCGGGATGCCGGTCCAGCGTGAAACCACCTCGGCTATCTCTTCTTCGGTCACCCGGTTGCGAAGCAAGCGCATATCCATCATCTCGGCCTGTGCCGACATGTCCAGGGTCTTCTCCAGGTTAGGAATGATGCCGTACTGAAGTTCTGACATACGTGCCAGATCACCCGCTCGTCGCGCCAGCTCAAGCTCGTTACGAGCACGCTCCAGATTGCTCTTGATGGACTGAGCCCCCTGCACAGACGCTTTCTCGGCCCTCCAGATTTCCTCAAGATCCGAGAACTCCTTCTCAAGTTTCTTGATCTCGTCTGCAAGCTTCTCCTTGCGCTTTCGGGAAGCCTCATCTTCCTCCTTCTTGAGAGCCTCGCGCTCGATTTTCAATTGAATCAGGCGGCGCTCTAAACGATCCATCTCTTCCGGTTTGGAATCTATCTCCATACGTATCAGACTCGCAGCCTCGTCGATCAAGTCGATGGCTTTGTCCGGGAGCTGACGATCGGGGATATAACGCATGGACAAGCGCGCGGCAGCAATGATGGCCGCATCGGCAATCTGCACGCCGTGGTGTACTTCGTAGCGCTCCTTGAGACCACGCAAAATGGCAATGGTGTCTTCCTCGTTGGGCTCATCGACCAGCACTTTCTGGAAGCGGCGCTCTAGCGCGGCGTCCTTTTCGATGTACTTGCGATATTCATCGAGTGTTGTGGCACCCACACAGTGCAACTCACCACGAGCCAGCGCAGGTTTGAGCATGTTGCCAGCATCCATGGCACCCTCAGCTTTGCCCGCGCCAACCATGGTGTGCAGCTCGTCGATAAAGAGGATGACCGACCCCTCTTGCTTGGAGAGTTCATTCAACACGCCCTTCAGGCGTTCCTCGAATTCGCCACGATACTTGGCACCCGCGATCAGCGAGCCCATGTCCAGCGCCAGAATTTTCTTGTCCTTCAAACCCTCAGGCACTTCACCATTGACGATGCGCTGCGCCAGCCCTTCCAGAATGGCGGTCTTGCCAACACCAGGCTCGCCGATCAACACGGGGTTGTTCTTGGTGCGACGCTGCAGCACCTGTATCGTGCGGCGAATCTCGCTGTCGCGACCAATCACGGGGTCGAGTTCGCCGTTGGCGGCGCGCTCGGTGAGATCCACGCAGAAGCGTGAGAGAGCCTGCCAGGAATCTTCTGCCCCCGCATCGGTGACCTTGTCGCCACCACGCAGATTGGCAATGGCATTCTCCAGCGCCTTCTCACTGACACCGTAGGAATTCAGCAGCTTGCCCAGCTCGCCCTTGTCGCTCATCGCCACCAGCACGATTGATTCGCTGGAAATAAACTTGTCGCCACTCTTCTGTGCCAGCTTGTCGGCCTGGTTCATCAGGCGGCCAAGTTCGTTGGAGAGACTAACATCGCCAGCATTACCCTGCACCTTGGGCAGACGATCGATCAGTTGCTGCAGGCGGGTACGCAGATCGGCGATATTGAACCCTGTCTGCGACAGCAAGGGACGCACTGAGCCGCCCTTCTGATCCAGCAGCGCCGCGATCAAGTGCACGGGCTCGATAAAATTGTTGTCATGGCCGACAGCCAATGATTGGGCGTCAGAGAGTGCTGCCTGCAGCTTGCTGGTCAATTGATCCATGCGCATATGTTCACCTCGAAAAATAGGGCGTGTGAATTGATTTCTGGTCTGGAGCGCTAGCCCGAAAGGGTTCACATGGAATGATCCGAATAGCGATCAGCCCGAGATAAGAACCCTCTTGCTATGATTGACGCTTTAGATGCGGCCAGACCCGGCAAATTCAAGTATGTCAGCGGAAATTGCTGCGCGCAGGGACATAGATCAAGAGATCGAGCGCAGACCGATCACACTGGCCATACGCCCAGTAGCACCGTCCCGACGATAAGAATAGAAGCGCTCAACATCACAGTAAGTGCAAGCGCCGCCACCACTAACCGCAACAACACCTGCGGCCAATAATTTCAGCCTGGCAAGAGCATAAAGATCGGCGAGATATTTGCCGGCATTCGCAGTCGGTCGAAAACCTTCAGCGTCGAGACGAGAACTCAAGTGTGCGTCGTCGGCAGAACTCAGGAAGATGTCGCGTACCTCTGCGCCCACCTCGAAGTGGCAGGGGCCAATGGCAGGACCCATCCAGACGATGACCTCACTGGCTGGCACTGGAAAACAAGCCAGGGTTCGTTCGAGAATGCCATCAGCAAGCCCGCGCCAGCCGGCGTGCGCGACAGCCACACTGCCACCATCGCGAGCCGCGAAGAACACCGGCAGACAGTCTGCCGTCAGCACCACTCCCGCGAGCCCCGGAGTATCAATGTAGACGGCATCGCCTGGACACTCACCAGCGCCACGCTCGGCATGCACAACCTGCGTGCCGTGAACCTGCTCAAGCCATTGCAGATGAATGGCTTCACCCAGCAAGTCCTGCAACAGCGCTCTGTTGGAGCCAACATCAGTGGAGTTGTCCCTGACATGCAAGGCGAGATTAAAGGAGTCATAAGGAGGCTTGCTGACGCCTCCTCTGCGAGTGGTGACCAAGGCCATCACTGTCGCAGGTGCAGCCCAGTTCGGCTTTATCGGCGCCAGCTTTTCGATCGATGTGTTCGCCAGGGTCATGGCCTGCCCTTTTATCTTCAAATGTGTTCTTGCAGCAGAATTACATATCGGCCTGCAGGGCCGCCAGCAACTCCTGCATGTCCGCTGGCAATTCG
This sequence comes from Pseudomonadota bacterium, assembly GCA_038059145.1. GTDB lineage: Bacteria > Pseudomonadota > Gammaproteobacteria > Pseudomonadales > Pseudohongiellaceae > UBA5078. The sequence continues at coordinate 3,203 of JBBTKA010000203.1, read as the reverse complement.
GATTCCCAACTGACCATCTCGCCAGTTTGCGGGTGTATGAAACCGAGCCGGCGGGCGTGCAACGCCTGTCTGTCAAAGTTCTTCAACACTTTCGCAAGCGCACCGCTGCAACCTTTGGGGATTTGCAGACGGCCGCCGTAAAGAGGATCACCAACCAGCGGATAGCGGATATGGCTCATATGCACCCGAATCTGATGAGTCCGCCCTGTTTCCAGCTTCACGCGTATGTGCGTATGCGAGCGATAGCGATTCAGGACGCGGTAATGCGTTACCGCTTCCTTGCCATTCTCGATCACCGCGCGCTTCTGACGATGGACGGGATGTCTGCCGAGCGGCAGGTCAACTGTGCCGCCCGCCGTCATCACGCCAATCACCACCGCCTCGTATTCGCGCTCGACTTCGCGACGCTGCAACTGTTTGACAAGGATGCGATGTGCCTGAAGAGTCTTGGCCACCACCATCAGTCCGGAGGTGTCCTTGTCGAGTCGATGCACGATTCCCGCACGCGGGATCTCGCTAAGTTGCGGGCAGTAATGCAGCAGGCCGTTCAGCAAGGTGCCAGAACGGTTGCCCGCAGCAGGATGCACGACTGTGTTGACAGGCTTGTCGATCACCAGCACATCGTCGTCTTCGTAGACAATATTCAGTTCGGTGGGCTCCGCCACCCAGGTCTCATCCGCAACCAGCTCAGTCTCCAGCGACAGTCGATCCCCTGCATAAATCTTGTCTTTGGAGCGCAAGACCTTGCCATTGACCAGCAGGTTGCCTTCCTTGATCCAGGTTTGCAGTCGGCCGCGTGAGTATTCCGGAAACAGCCCTGCGGCCACCTGATCCAGTCTTTGCCCGGAAAGGGGGTCGGGAACTTGCGCCTGCAGTGAAATCTTCGTACTCAAATTTTTGTACTCTAATTAGAAAAATACAGCATAACTTTGGTTTACCGGGAATGCTGTGGTTAAATACGGCTTCGCTCGGGCGGGCGCATTATAACCGCTAATTTCCAGTTGAATTTACTATTTTCCTGTTTTCCCAAGCTGACGGACAGGTATCGAAGAGGTTGTGGTCGCGTGAGAATTCTGATCCTGATGACGCTTTGCCTGGCCATTGTGTCCTGCTCGATATTCGATGGCGAAGAGCGCGACGAGTTCGAGGGACTGACGACTGAAGAACAGTTTTATGTCACAGCACAACGACAACTGAACGCTCGCAACTACCGCGCAGCGATCAATACTTATCAGGCGCTGGAGTCACGTTTCCCTTTTGGTCGCTATGCAGCGCAAGGCCAGCTGGAGTTGATCTTTGCCTACTTCAACAACCTGGACCTGGAGGCTGCCCGCACGGCAGCAGACCGCTTTATCCGCCTGAACCCTGATAACCCCAGTGTCGATTACGCATACTACATGAAGGGGATGGCGTCCTTCGCCGAAGACTCCGGATTCATGAGCCGCTTCCTGCCAACCGATCCCGCCAAGCGTGATCCGGGGCGCGCACGCGATGCCTTTGCCGAATTCTCCATGCTGCTCGCCCTCTATCCGGACAGCGACTATGCAGCCGATGCACGTGCCCGCATGATTTACCTCCGCAATCTGCTGGCCACCTACGAAATCCACGTAGGAACTTATTATCTGGAGCGCCGCGCCTATGTCGCCGCGCTGAACCGCGGCCGTTACGTGGTGGAAAATTTCCAGGGCAGCCCATTGGTGTCAGATGGTATGGCCATCATGGTAGAAGCCTATCTGCGCATGGGCCTTGACGATCTGGCTGGCACCTCACTCGCACTGCTCAAACAGAATTTCCCGGATCATCCTTCTCTGGACGATAACGGCAATTTCATCGTGCGCAGCGATGTCACCAACCCTTCTATTCTCTACACCGTATCCTTCGGTCTGCTGGGGGACAACGTCGACAACACTCCTCTGGCCCCGACCACCAGGCCGTTCCGACCAGAGAATCCCGTCATGGACGAGCCACCGCCCGCTCAGCGTTCGCTGCTCAGTATCCTCACGTTCGGGATTTTCGGTTAGTAGTTTTCCGGACAGAACTCGCGTTCAATCAGCTCGATCAGGATATGGATGATCTTGATGTGGACTTCTTGGACGCGATCGGCAAACTCACTCTTCCCTGCGCTTATATCCACTGTGGCAAGTGCACCCAGCACTGAGCCTGCCGCTCCCGTCAGGCTGATCACCGGCATGCCGTTGGCCCGCGCAAACTCAGCCGCCTTGATCACATTACGACTGCTGCCGCTGGTACTGATGGCCAGCAGACAATCGCCTTTGCGGCCACGAGCTTCCAGATAACGGGAGAATATGTGCTCGTAGCCGAAGTCATTTGCCACGCAACTGATGTGGCCCGCGTCGCTGATTGCCGTCGCTGCCAACCCGCGTCGATTCTGGCGATAGCGCCCCGTCAACTCCTCGGCAAAGTGCATCGCATCGCTCATGGAACCCCCGTTACCACAGCTGTAGATGGCATTGCCTGCCCGCAGCGCTTCGATCAGAACGCTTGCGGCAGCTTCGATACTCGCAATGTTGGCGTCAGCCGCCATGAAGCGCTGCAGATAGCTGTGGGAATCGTTCAGAGTTGCGATGATGTGCTGTTTCAATGGTTCACCTGTTTGATTGTCTGTCTGTCTTTTTCGGAAGCGGGGCAATCAGAGTAATCACCTCAATCGCCGAGCTCCCAGCCGGACGTAATCGGATAGCGGCGATCTCGCCCGAACCCGCGTTGCGTAAGCCGAACCCCGATTGGCCCCTGCCGACGCTTGTACTCATTGAGGTCTACCAGACGCAATACGCGTCTAACAGTGGCCTCGGCAAAACCTCTGGCAATGATGTCGCTGGCACTGCAATCCTGTTCCACATACAACTCAAGAATGGCGTCGAGCTCATCATAAGGTGGCAGGTTGTCCTGATCCACCTGTCCCGGAGCCAATTCAGCAGAAGGCGGACGGTCGATTACGGCCTTTGGTATGACGGGGTTCTCCAGCGCGTCGGCTTGCGCATTACGGTACTCACAGAGTCGGTAGACCACCGTCTTGGGGACGTCCTTCAATACATCGAACCCCCCTGCCATGTCGCCATAAAGCGTGCAGTAACCGACTGCAATCTCGCTCTTGTTGCCCGTGGTCAAGACCAACACGCCCTTCTTGTTGGATATCGCCATCAGCAAAACACCCCGGCAGCGCGCCTGGATATTCTGCTCTG
>JBBTKA010000202.1:0-13266 GCA_038059145.1 Pseudomonadota bacterium | reverse complement strand
CGGGCAAGGCCCGCTCCCACACAAGCACGTCGATTTCAGCCCCTTAAATGAAGCTCAACGTCGCCAGAACGTTGGTCAAATTCAACAGCAAAAACAACATTGCTATACGCGCCAATGCCTTACCTGGGTCCGACCCTCGGTAGCCTTTGTCGACGCCGAGCAGGAGCAGGAAAGACCAGCCCACCAGCGCCAGGATCATGGCGACATAGGGGGGCCAGTTGCGATCTGCCACCAGCACGCTGCCCACCACGAAGAAGATTGCCGCCACGATCAGGTAGAGCGCCCAGTAGGTTTGCGCCAGGCCGAAATAGTGCCCGTGTATCAGCCTTGTTAAGAAGGAGTCCTTGGTGTTGCTCTCGACCATGTCGTTACTGCCTTGCGGATGAGGTGGTGAAAAATCGGGAATCTCGCCGGACCATGCCAATCAATCCGGCTTCAGGACGCTGCGCAGTTTCTGCGCCAGTTCGTCGCGTCGGTAGGGCTTGCTCAGCAAATGCACTCCCGGATCGAGACGGCCATGATGGACAATCGCGTTCTCGGTGTAGCCTGAGGTATAGAGTACTTTCAGGCCGGGGCGCAACGCAATGGCGACCTCGGCCAGCTGGCGGCCATTCATCTCCCCGGGCATCATGACATCGGTGAACAGCAGCTCGAACGGGCGCGGACTGCGCAGATGCTCCAGCGCCTCGGTCGCATTGGCGGTGGTGACCACGTGATAACCCAGTCCCAGCAACTGCCCCTCCACATACTCGCGCACCAGATCGTCATCCTCTACCAGCAGAATGCGCTCATTGCCGCCATTGATCCGCTCCGTGGGCGGACGGTCATGCCGTTCCTCCACCTCACCCAGCGCGCGCGGGAGGTACATGCGGACGGTGGTGCCCTGGCCCGGCTCCGAGTAGATCTTGATGTGGCCATTGGACTGTTTGACAAAGCCGTACACCATGCTCAGCCCGAGTCCGGTGCCCTGGCCGAGGCCCTTGGTGGTGAAGAAGGGATCGAAGATCTTGTCCAGATGTTCGGGCAGTATCCCCGTTCCGGTATCGGAAACGGCGATCATCACGTACTGACCGGCCAGCACTTCCGGGTGGCGTTCGGCGTAGCCCTGATCGAGATGCATGTTGGCAGTCTCGATCGTCAATCGACCTCCCGCAGGCATCGCGTCCCGCGCGTTCAGGCACAGGTTCAGCAGCGCGCCTTCCAGCTGCGCCGGATCGATCATGGCGCGCCACAGCCCTCCCGCATGCACCAGTTCGATGTCGATGTGGGCGTTCAGGGTGCGCCGCAGGAGACCTTCCATGCCGTCGACCAGCTGCTTCACGTTGATGACCTTCGGCTCCAGCGCCTGGCGCCGCGCGAACGCCAGCAGACGCTGGGTCAACTCGGCACCGCGCTGGGCGGCGTCACGGATCATGGTGGTGATGGTGAGCGGGCGTTTCTGCTCGGCCAGCTCATCCATCAGTAGCTCCGAGCTGCCCATGATGACCGTCAGCAGATTGTTGAAGTCGTGGGCCACTCCTCCGGTCAGCTGCCCCACCGCCCGCAGTCTGTCAGTCTGCTGCAGCTGTTCTTCGAGATTCTTGCGCGCCGTGATGTCGCTGAGGCCGCCGACCAGGCGCAGTGCCTTGCCGGTGGCGTCGCGCAAGACGATGCTGCGGTCCGATACCCAGGCATAAGTCCCATCCTTGCGCTGGAAGCGGTACTCCGCCCGCCACTCGTTCGTCTCGCCCTTGGCTGCCTGCAGGATGCCGGGCACGACGCGCGGGCGGTCTTCCGGGTGCACGCACTGCGCCCAGAACTCCCCCGTGGTCCCCAGCTCTTCGGAGTTATACCCGAAGATTTCGTACATGCTGTCGCTCCACCACAGCTCGCGGGTGTTGGGGTTCCAGTCCCAGATCGCGTCACTGGTCGCCTTTACCAGATAAGTCAGGCGCTGTTCGTTCTTCTTCAGCGCGTCCTGCAGGAGACGATTCTCGTGAACGTCGATTGCCGTGCCGTACCACTTCAGCACCCGCCCTTCCGTATCCTTGATGGGGCGGGCGTAGACCAGCAGCCAGCGGAAGTCACCGCTGGCTGCACGAAAACGGAACTCCTGCGAATATTCCTGCGCGCTCTGCAGGGCGGCCTGCCAGGTGGCTATGCGGCGCTCGCGGTCTTCTTCGTGCACGATCTCCATCCATTGTTGTGCGGATAGAAGGTCGTGATTGGGAATGCCGGTGAACTCGGCCAGCGCCTTGCTGGCGAAATCCACTTTGCCGTTCGGGGTGGCAGTCCAGATGATCAGTGGCGCGACGTTGGCGAGTTGCTGGAAACGCTGCTCACTCTCGTTGATGACCTCGGTGAGCTGCTTGGCCCAAGTCAGGTCCTGCATGGCGCCCTGAATCTGGATCACGCGGCCATTGCTGTCGTATACCGGCCGCCCGACTGCCCGCACCCAGAGCTGACGACCATCGGGCAGATTGAGCCGCATTTCCTCGTCATAAATGGTGCCTTGCTCACGGCAGCGCCGCATCGAGCGCAGGATGCGCTCGCGGTCCACTGGCGAGTAGAACTGCAGGGCCTCGTCGATGGTGGGCGTGTAGTCCCCCGACATACCGTGCAGCTTGCGGAGTTCCTGTGTCCACACCAACTGTGGTTTGCTCTCCCCTTCGGGAACGGTGGGAGAGCCAGGAAAATTGATGGCCCATCCGCCCAGATGTGCGATGTCGCTGGCAATCTTCAGCAGCATGTCGTTCTGTCCAGCCTCCGCCAGCGCGCGGCGCAATTCGTCACCGATCCGCTCTCTCTTCTCGACATGCAATATCGCCAGCTGCGCAATGAACGCTGTGCTGATCAGGGTGAAGGCGGATACCAGGCGATTGGACAGGGCATAGATCAGCGCCATTCCCGGCGGCGAGACTGCAGCGCCCACGGCAGTGAGAAGAACTGCCAGTGCGGCGATGATGATGACGAAGCGGCGATTGCGCGTCAGCGCGGCAACGAGGATACAAAGAATATAGAGCGTGCCGTGCGCGAAGCCGAGTGGTGTGAGAAAGTCGGTGGCAAAGATGATGCCCATGCCGAGGATGGTCAACACAGTTGCCGTTCGATGGCGGCGCGAAAGCAAACCCTCTCTGGTCAGCATATGGACGGAGCCCTCCTTGCTGGTTGTTTTTCTCAGGGCGCTGAAGGATATCGGCAGTCCTGCAGGGAAATCCAGACGTGCAGTGGGCAGGAGAGGGGTGGATGCTATATCCTGAGCGCCTTTCCAGTCAGTCTCCCTGAAAGGGTGCAAAAAAATACATGGCCGCCAGTCTCAGAAGTCACTTTTACGCCTATATCAGCAAGATTCGCTGGCTGCAGCGCTGGGGGCTCAAGCGCAATGTCATCAACGAAAACGTCATGGAACACAGCTGGGAGGTGGCCACCATTGCACACGTGCTGGGGCTCATCCGCAATCGCCACTTCGGCGGCACGCTGGATGTAAACGCCGTGGTTGTCGCGGCGCTTTATCATGACTGCGGTGAGGTGATCACCGGCGACATGCCGTCCCCCATCAAATATCACTCACCCGAGATCACGCAGGCTTACAAGGCCGTGGAGAAACAGGCCGAGCGCGAGCTGCTGGGGCTCTTGCCTGAGGATCTGCAACCGGACTTTCGCGCCGTATTGCTGCACGAGGAGATTCCTCCCGAGCACATGCAACTGATCAAAGCGGCGGATACGCTGTGCGCGTACCTGAAGTGCAAGGCCGAGGTGCTGGCCGGCAATTTCGAGTTCTCGCAGGCGGAGAAGGATGTGAAGGCACGCCTCGATCGCATCGAGCTGCCCGAGGTGGGCTATTTTCTCGACACCTTTGCACCGAGCTATGGATTGACTCTGGATGAGTTGCTGAAGTGAGGCATCGTTCTTGCTTCGTCATTTTTGGGAAATGCATTTCAGAATGGTTTTTTGAAGGAATACAGCGTTATGACTGACAAGGTCGCCAAGACTTTCGCCGAACTGGTGGAGCTGAACTTCCAGCTCTACAACAGTCTGTTTCTGACTCTGCCACTGGACGCTGTCGAGCAGACCGGCACCCTGCTGCCGCTGCTCAGTGAAGCCTGCACCACCGGGCTTCAGCGCGGACTGGACCCCGCCGAGATCATCGATGACTTCTTCGAGGTTCACAAACCCGCCTTCACTGAAGAAGAGCGCATCCAGTTTCTGTTCAAGGTTATCCAGTACGTGGAGCGCCAGGTGGTGCTCATTGACGCCCTGGAAGATGCTGCCTACAGCCGCATTCATCGCATCGAAGGCAAGAGTTCGCTGGTGCAGCTGATGGATCGCGCTCGCGACAATGATCTCGATGCCAATCTTGGCAGCATACTGGAGAATTTTGGCGTGCGCGTGGTGCTCACCGCGCACCCGACACAGTTCTATCCGGGGCAGGTGCTGGCCATCATCTCCGATCTCACCGAGGCGATTTCGGCCAATCAGATCGGCACCGCGCGCGACCTGCTGCAGCAACTCGGCAACACGCCATTCTTTCAGAAGCAGAAGCCCTCGCCATATGACGAGGCGGTACTGCTGACCTGGTATCTGGGCAACATTTTCTATCCGAGCATCGGCGAGATCGTCGATCAACTCGCCGAGCAATATCCGCAGCAGGTGCTGGGCAATCAGGAACTCATCACAGTGGGTTTCTGGCCGGGCGGGGATCGCGACGGCAATCCCTTCGTGACGACCGAGACCACCATGAAGGTCGCGGCCAAGCTGCGCTACACGGTGCTCGGCTGTTATCACCAGAACATCCGCGCCCTGAAACGGCGCCTGAGTTTTCGCGGCACCTATGACCGGCTGGTGGCGCTGGAGCAGCAGCTGCACGAAGAACTGAGCGAGGCGAAGGTGGAGCATCCGCTGAACCTCGAAGCGTTCCTCGCGGAGATCGATGCCATCGAGCAGGTGCTGGTCGCCGAGCATCAGGGACTGTATCGGGATCTGCTGCAATCGTTCCGGCGCAAGGTGCAGCTGTTCGGTTTCCACTTCGCTAGCATCGACATTCGTCAGGACAGCCGCGTGATCTCTGCCGCTCTGGATGCCGTGATCGCGCAGCGCCGCGACCTGCTGCCTCCGCACATCTTCGAGCTCAACTGGCAACAGCAGATCGATTGCCTGATCAGTTGCAAGGGCCATGTCGATATCGAGTCTTTCAGCGATCCGGTGATCCGCGACACGCTGGGCTCCTTCGCGATCATGCGCAAGATTCAGATGCTCAACGGCGAGCGCGCCTCGCACCGCTACATCATCAGCAACTGCCGGGGCGCCTCCGACATCGCCAAGGTGTTCGCGTTGTTCCGTCTGTGCGGCTGGGCCGACATACCGCTGACCGTGGATATCGTGCCGCTGTTCGAGACCGTCGATGATCTGCAGCGTGCCGGTGCATCGATGACGCACATCTACACCAATCGTCACTACAAGGCGCATCTGGAGCGGCGCAGGAAGCGGCAGACCGTGATGCTCGGGTTCTCAGACGGCACCAAGGACGGTGGCTACCTGATGGCCAACTGGGCCATCTACCGTGCCAAGGAAGACCTGACGGCGATCTCGCGCCAGTCCGGCGTGGAGGTCATCTTCTTCGATGGCCGTGGCGGTCCGCCCGCGCGGGGCGGTGGCGACACTTATCTGTTCTACGCGGCAATGGGCAAGAAGATCGAGAGCAACCAGATCCAGATGACGGTGCAGGGGCAGACCATCAGCACGTTTTATGGCATCAAGGAAGCCGCCGTACATAACATGAGTCAGCTGCTGATGGCGGGCCTCGAAAACAATCTCTATGACCGGGCCGAGCGTGAGCTGGACGACGAGCAGCGCGCGCTGATGGAAGCGCTGGCCCTGTCCAGTTATCGCACTTACGAGGCCTTCAAGCAGCATTCGCTGTTCCTGCCCTATCTGGAAGAGATGAGCACACTGAATTACTACGCGATGACCAATATCGGCAGTCGTCCCGCCAAGCGCGGCACCACCCGCAAGTTGAAATTCGAAGACCTGCGCGCCATTCCGTTTGTCGGCGCGTGGAGCCAGCTCAAGCAGAATGTGCCGGGGTTTTACGGTGTGGGCTCGGCTTTGAAGGAGCAGGAAGACAAGGGCAACTTCGACGCCTGCATCCGCTTGTATCAGCGCTCGCGTTTCTTCCGCGCGCTCATCGCCAACAGCATGCAGAGCATGAGCAAGACCAACTTTGAACTGACCCGCTACATGCAGGATGATCCGCGTTTCGGTGTGTTCTGGAACATCCTGCACGACGAATACGAGTTAAGCCGCACAATGGTGCTGAAGATCTCCGGCCAGCAGCAGCTGCTCGAAGACAATCCGCGCAGTCGCATGAGTATCCAGCTGCGCGAGCGGGTGGTACTGCCGCTGCTCACGGTGCAGCAATACGCGCTGATGCGGATTCAGCAGCAGCGCCAGAGCGAAGGCCATCCGCTGCTGGAGCAGTACGAGAAAATGGTGATGCGGTCGCTGTTCGGCAACATCAATGCGAGCCGCAATTCGGCGTGATCGGTCAATTGAAGAGAAAGCCAGCAAGAGAATAAAAACAATATGAGTTCACGACGCGTCCTGTTCGCGAGCCTGATCGGCACCACGATCGAGTTCTTCGACTTCTACATCTATGGCACCGCCGCCGTGCTGGTGTTTCCTACCCTGTTCTTTCCGGGATCCGACCCGGCGACGGCCACATTGCAGTCGCTCGCGACCTTTGCGCTGGCGTTCTTCGCGCGGCCGGTCGGCTCGGCCTTGTTTGGACACTTCGGTGATCGCATCGGTCGCAAGGCCACGCTCGTCGCCGCGCTGCTCACCATGGGCATATCGACGGTCGCCATCGGTCTGCTGCCTACCTATGCCACCATCGGCCTGCTCGCCCCCGCATTACTCGCGTTATGCCGCTTCGGGCAGGGCATCGGTCTGGGTGGTGAATGGGGCGGCGCCGTCCTGCTCGCCACCGAGAACGCACCGCCGGGCAAACGCGCCTGGTATGGCATGTTTCCGCAGTTAGGAGCCCCTATCGGTTTCATTCTCTCCACGCTCGTGTTCGTGGTACTCAACGCCACGCTCACCGAAGAGCAGTTCTTTGCGTGGGGCTGGCGCGTGCCGTTCATTGCCAGCGCGCTGCTGGTCCTGGTAGGACTCTATGTGCGCCTGCAGATTACCGAGACCCCTGCGTTTCAGGAGGCCATCGACAAGGAGGAGCGTGTCAAGGTGCCGCTGGTCACCGTTTTTCGTGAACACGGCAGCACGTTGATTCTGGCCACGCTGATGGCCACCACCACCTTCGTCACATTCTATCTGATGACGGTGTTCACTCTCAGTTGGGGCACCAGCCAGCTCGGCTTCGCGCGCCAGGATTTCCTCATCATGCAGATCATCGGCGTGCTGTTTTTTGCCGCGATGATTCCTTACTCCGCCATCGTCGCCGACCGCGTCGGCCGTCTGCGCATGCTCATCTACGCCACGGTGGCGATCATGCTGTTCGGGCTCGTGTTCGGGCCGCTGTTCGCCGGGGGCAGCACGTTCATGGTGATCGTGTTGCTGTCGCTCGGGCTGGGCTGCATGGGGCTGACCTACGGGCCACTGGGCACTGCGCTGTCGGAGCTGTTCCCGACGGCGGTGCGATATACCGGAGCGTCGATGGCGTTCAACCTTGCGGGCATTCTGGGAGGCTCACTGGCTCCCTATATCGCGACCTGGCTGGCGGTGAACTACGGCATTGCGGCGGTGGGGTATTACCTGTCCGGCGCGGGGTTGGTGACGCTGGCTGCGCTGGTGGTGATCAGCCGAGGGGAGCATGGGGAGAGGGAGAGGTTGGGGGAGTGAGCCCTACTTCCATGCTACACTTCCGCCACGCATGGGGTCTGCCGCGAGTTGTTCCGGCCCCCGCATATCCAAATTCAGGGGGAGCAGCCCCCCGATGACGAGAGTGATTTCATGAAGCAAGTTTTAGCCTTGATGGTGTTTCTGGGCATAAGTGTGAATGTGTATGCCGATATTTTCGCCGTTTTCCGCGATGAAGATGGCAGCACCAATTGGCAGTACGTGGCGAATACCAGCGCCAGCCTGCTGATCATTACCCTGCTGGTCGTGTTGTTTTTTCTGGTGCGGGCGCATTTGCGGGCAACCCGGTCCAATCAGGCGTTGACCGACATCAAGGCCACGCTGGAGGATCGTGTCGCCCAGCGGACGCTGGTGTTGCAGGAGACTACCGAGCAGTTGCGCAAACGCGAGGCCTATATCACCAGCATCGTGAACTCCATGCCGGTGATGCTGATCGGTATCAATGAAGAGTTGCAGGTGACGCAGTGGAACAAGACGGCGGAGCAGGTGACAGGGCGGCCGTTCGAAGACGTGGCGGGCCGCAATCTGTGGGCGGCGTATCCGGCCATCACGCTCACTGACGAGCAAGTGCGCAGCGTGCTGACCACGGGCGTGACGATTCACCTGAAGCACACGCAGCCAGGCCAATACAGTTACGAACTGACCCTTTACCGTCTGCGCGAGCATGACGACACAGGAATTGTCATTCTGATTTCCGATATCACCAAGCAGGTGAACGCCGAGAACAAAGTGGCGGAACGCGACAAGATTTCGGCCCTCGGTGAACTTGCCTCGGCGATGGCTTACGACATCAGTCTGCCGATCAACACCATCTTCCATCACGTGTCTGATTCACGTCAGAGAATTGAAGCCGCTGACCTGGGGCCATTGCAGGAGTATCTGCTGCACGAGGTGGAAATTGTCCGACAGAGCGCGCAGCAGGCCACGACCATTGCGCAGAATCTGCTGGATCTGGCGCGCAGTCACCGCAACACGGAACAGCTGTGCGACATCCCCGCAATCATGGAGCGCAGCATCGAAGTGGCTACCGAATTGTTTACGGATGCCGATGGTCTCGCGTTCAAGGACGTGGAGATTCGCCGCAACTACAGTGCTGAGCTGCCGCAGATTTCCTGCTTCCCCGATGAACTGACACAGGTCTTCACGCGCCTGTTGCGCAACGCGTTCTATGCGTTGAAGGCAAAGGAGTGGGGGCCGGACAACAGGCCACGCATCAGCATCGAGATCAGTCAGTTCATTGACTCTCTCTGGATCAAAGTGGGACACAAGGGCCAGTGTCTGAGTGCCGAGGCGCAGGTCGATATTTTCGAGCCGTTCTATGCGACTACAGCGAGTGCGACCACTTGTCCGGTGGAGCATCGTCTGTCGTATCCGTACTTCATCATCACCGAGCATCACCAGGGTCATATGTCGGTGACGTCCAACGAGCAGCTGGGTACGTGCTTCAATATTCAGTTGTCGCTGGTCTGAGTGGGGGGGCGCGGTTGAGCTACTTCACCGCCGCCTTCGTCACCGTCAGCTTCAATTCCACTTCCTTGCTTTCGTTTGAGAGATAGACTGCGTCGTCCTGAATATTGCACTGCAGCGTCATGTTGCGGTCGCACAGGTCGGCGAGTGTCGTGGCTGAAACGGTATCGATAGCGATGATGTTGAGTTTGTCGAAGCGTGACAGGGTCTCAGCGGCTTTCGCGAACCACGGGCCGGCATTGCGAGGTTGATAGGTGTAGATGAACACTTCGTCGGCTCGGCCGCAGGCTTTGCGAATGCGCTTGTCTTCGGGCTGACCGAGGTCGATCCAGGTGATGATGTGATCGGTGAGGTCTTTGTCCCAGATGTCCGGTTCGTCTTCGGTGCTGATGCCTTTGGTGAACGCGAGACTCTCGCTGGCATGCAGGGCGAAGGCAACCAGGCGGACCATCAGACGCTCTTCGGTCTCCGAGGGATGCTGCGCCACGGTGAGTTGGTGCGTCTGGTAGTAGTGGCGGTTCATGTCGGAGATCATCAGTTCCGCTTTCAGAATTGTCGCTTTTGTTGCCATGTCTCTCTTCTTTGTCCTGTGGGAGCGTGCCCGCACGCGATTGCTTCTTATCAGCTTCTTTCGAACGAGAGCCTCAGCCCGTACGCTGGTCGAGACTAAAACGCCCGGCCCCGAGCCCGCTCAGCACCAGCAATCCAGCGATAATCCCTAAGTTCTTCACGAAGTTCTGTGTCTCGTGCCCACGCTGCAGGGCGTCGGTCACATCCCAGAAATCGTGCATCACCAGGCTGATGACAAGTGTGAGTCCGGCCAACAGGAAGGCGGCGATCTGCGCCTTGTAGCCCGCTATCAACGCAGCACCTGCGCCGAGCTGAATGATGATCGTGAGCACAAGAAAGAAGGGGATCATGACCATCCCGTGCGCGGCCATGTAGTCCGCCGTCCCCTGGAAATTGAAGATCTTCATCAACCCACCGGGCACTATGAAATACAGCCCAAGAATGATGCGGCCCGCCAGCGGGCAAAGCGCCTCTACTCTGTCAATCATTCTTCCCCCCTCGTGGGTCGGACCCACGTAATAGTATGATTTAAAAAAGAAAACCTATCTGAAAGCCGAGGTAATCACGCTTATCCTGCCCTTTTCGAGGGTTAATTCATCAACTCCAAAGAGCGTCAGATTTGTACTTAATAAGGACGGTTTAAGCAGTTCTTATGGTGGAATTTCCACAATAAAATAAATTTAATCAATAGGTTGCGCGGGTCCGACCCTCGCGGGGTTACCACATCAGGTCGTCGGGCACTTTATAGTCGGCATAGGGGTCGTCGTCGGGGGTGCCGTCGGCGGACTTTTGCTGGGTGTTGCAGACAATGACAACCGACGGGTCGCGGAGTTGGATCTTCAGCGCGGCGGCCTGGGGGACGATCTCGTAGTGGTCATCGAGGCGGACAATCGCCAGACGCCCCCGGGCGAGGTGGTCCACGGTCGCGACGTTGACATGCAGCGATTTGATCTTCTTGTCGTCGACGAAGTTGTAGGCCACGTCGCCATTATTCTTGGGCTGGCGGTTCATGAGGATGATCTGGCGTATCTGCGCGGCAATGGCTTTGGTTTCTGCGACTTTGTTCTGTTCACGGGCCAGTGCGCGATCGCGTTCGGCTTTCTCGGCCAGCGCCTTGATGGCTGCTTCCTTGGTTTCATCGACCACACCAGCCTTGCTGTGCTGTTGTTGGCGGACTTGTTTGCGCTTCTCGCTGTTGCTCTTCTTGAGCTGTTTTTCCTTGACCAGTCCGGCCTTGAGTAACTGTTCCTGAAGAGAAATTGCCACGGTGGAGCCTCATTGCTGTTTGCATTTTGCGAGCGGAGATCATGTCAGGATGCACTGGCGAAAGCAATTTTCACGCAGTTGTTTCCTGCCACCGATGTACCCCTGTCTTTTACGCAACCAAGTTGTCAATTGCAGGGCGCTGCGCTAGTTTTACTGCGCCGAATGCACTCGCTCAATCTTGCCATCATTGCCATACCCATCATCAGAAGAAGACCAGCATGAGCCACAAATACACTCTGACCTTCGTGTTCGTCACCCTGCTCATCGACTCCATCGGTTTCGGCATCATCCTGCCCGTGATGCCACAGCTGATCATGGACGTCTCGGGAGAAGGGCTCTCCACCGCCGCCCGTTACGGCGGCTGGTTGATGATGATCTACGCCCTGATGCAGTTCCTGTTCTCTCCGATCATGGGCAATGTGTCGGATCGGTTCGGGCGGCGCCCCGTATTGCTGTTGACGCTCCTCTTGCTCGGCATTGACTACCTCGTGATGGCCTGGGCGCCCACACTAGTCTGGCTGTTCGTCGGTCGCATGGTCGCCGGCATTGCAGCGTCCACCTATAGCACCTGTTATGCCGTCATCGCCGATTCCACTCCTGCCGAAAAACGCACGCAGACCTTTGGCCTGGTCGGCGCCGCATTTGGAGTCGGTTTCATCGTGGGCCCCGTCATCGGCGGATTGCTCGGCGAGTACGGCGCGCGCTTGCCCTTTATCGCCGCCGCGTGTCTGGCCTTCGCGAATCTCACCTTCGGGTTCTTCGTCATGCCGGAGACCTTGCCACTGGAGAATCGCCGTGCCTTCGACTGGCGACGCGCCAACCCCACCGGCACGCTGCTCGCCCTGCGCAAATATCCTATGGTGATCGGCATGATCAGCGCCTACTTCCTGTTCATGATGGGGCATCACGCGCTGCCTTCTACCTGGACCTATTTCACCATCGAAAAATTCGCCTGGAGCGAACGCGAAGTCGGCTACTCTTTCGCGTTTGTCGGCATCCTGATGGTGCTTACTCAGGCGGTGTTGCTGCGCAGAGTGTTGCCGATCATCGGCCAGCACAAAGCCGCGCTGATTGGCTTCACTTTCTGCATCGTGTCCTTTCTAGGCTATGCCTTCGCGAGCTCAGGCTGGGTCCTGTACCTGTTCATGATTCCGGGGGCGTTGCAGGGCTTCGTGATGCCTTCGATCAATGGCATTACGTCCGGCCAGGTGCCGGCCAATGCGCAGGGCGAGTTGCAGGGAGGGATGGCAAGCATGTCGAGCCTGACGTCCATCATCAGTCCGTTGCTGATGACGAGCATCTTTGCTTCTTTTACCGCGCAGAACGCACCGGTCTACTTCCCCGGTGCCTCATTCTTTTTCGCGGTGGTACTGACGGTGTGCAGTGTGCTGGTATTCATGAGAGCTGTGCGAGGAGCTTCATTTCGGGATGGAGGAGCAGCCTCCCTCTAATAGCGGCCCACCACACTCTCTGTGCCATCACGATCTGTCGGTAATCTATTTGGGCGTGTTTGCGACTGAATCATTAGAAAATCAATCGCGGGCAGGCCCGCTCCCACACGGAGTTGGAGGCGTCAGTGTCAAGATCAGCGCCTCGGCACCCGGCTGAAACTGAACTCATAATCAACATTCGCAGTCGCCGCTGCGGCGCCGTTCTGGAAGCGCGGCGCGTAGCGCAGTCCGGTTACCGCCTCGGTGGCGGCGGCAGCCAGCTCGGCATCGGCGTCGTCATCTGACACGCGTACGTTGGTGACAAAGCCCTCGGCATCCACATCGAACTGCAGATTGACCGAACCTTCCGAGGCGAGTGCATGCGGGAATTCGCGCCGATAGATGAGCGTTGGTGAAGCGCTGCCTTCTCCTACAAACAACACATGGGGTGTGGCCTCCGTGCGCTGGTCCTGGCGCTCATAGGCTTCGGCCAGCGCTGTGTGCGTATTTACGGAGAATGGTCGCGCCTCGGGGAAGCGGTCGAACACTGCCGCCGCGGCGGTCAGCGGTGCGATGGCGGCCAGGTAATTTCCCTGGCTCATCTCCAGGCGGCCAATCCAGAAGTTGGCGGTGGCGAGGCGATAGCGCGCTATGTCGTTGTCGATGGGTTCTAGGCTGGCGC
>JBBTKA010000201.1:0-17613 GCA_038059145.1 Pseudomonadota bacterium | reverse complement strand
AACAGTTCCTATGAGGGCGAAATCTACTGGGACGGCGTTGCGATTGACGAGGATCGGGAGTCATTTCTGGCCTCGTTGCTCTACATTGGGCACCGGGTGGGGGTGAACAAGATTCTGACGGCGCGGGAGAACCTGCGCTGGAGCAGTGCGCTGCATGCGCCGGTGACGGATGCCGATATCGACGCGGCGTTGGAAGGTGTCGGGTTGGCGGGTTACTCCGATGTGGTGTGCCGCAATATGTCGGCGGGGCAGCAGCAGCGGGTGTCGCTGGCGCGTCTGCTCCTGAGTCCGGCGCGCCTGTGGGTGCTGGACGAGCCGTTTACGACGCTGGACGTGAAGGGGGTGAAGACCCTGGAGCGGCTGCTGGCGGATCACGCTGGACGTGGCGGCGCCGTGCTGGTCACCACTCACCATAAGCTCGACGTGCCTTATGAGCTGCGTCGCTTGAATCTGGACAGGCCATGACCGATCACTCGTCTTCCTCTGCGCTCTCGAACCGCCCTCAGGTAAGCACTTTCAGTGCTTTCCAGGCCACGCTGCGCCGCGATCTGCTGATCGCGCTCAAGCGCCGTAACGACCTGCTCAATCCGCTGATGTTCTTCCTGATCGTGGTGTCGCTGTTCCCGCTGGGGGTCTCGTCCGATCCGGTGCAGTTGAAGAGTATCGCGGCAGGGACGGTGTGGGTGTCGGCGCTGCTGGCGTCGATGCTGTCGCTCGACAACCTCTATCGCGCCGATTACGAGGACGGCTCACTGGAGCAATTGTTGCTCTCGCCCCAGCCGCTCTATTTCATGGTGCTGGCCAAGAACATTGCGCACTGGCTGATCAGCGGGCTGCCGGTGGTGCTGCTCGCGCCGTTGCTGGCCTACATGCTGTATCTGCCCGCCGACGCCTACTGGACGCTGGTGTTTACTCTGTTGCTGGGGACGCCGGTGTTGAGTCTGTTCGGGTCCATTGGCGTGGCGTTGACAGTGGGGCTCGGCAGCCGCGGCCTGATTCTGGCGGTAATCGTTTTGCCGCTGACGGTGCCGGTGCTTATAATCGGCGCGAAGGCGGTGGCGGATGTGAGTCTGGGCCTGCCGCTGGGCATGCACTATGCGTTGCTCGGGGCGATTCTCGCCATGTCGTTGAGTCTGGCGCCGCTGGCCTCTGCGGCGGCCTTGAAAATCAGCGTCAACTGACTGAATTGCCGTGTGTTAGCGAACATCGTGCGTGTGCAGAAAGAGTGCATGAGTAGTTACAAAAAGTAACAGAGGTGGTCTGACCCCCCTGTGTTATATTCGGCCAACAAACGACGGATACGAGTGAGCGGATATGTGGTTGTGGTTCTCTAAATTAGGCTCGCCCAAATGGTTCTACGAGCTGACCACCAAGTGGCTGCCCTGGCTGGTGGTGTTCATGGCGGTGAGCATGACCGTCGGTCTGGTATGGGCGCTGTTGTTCGTGCCCGAGGATTATCAGCAGGGCTTTACCAACCGGATCTTTTACGTGCACGTTCCCGTGGCGTCCATCTCGCTGGCCGCCTTTCCGCTGATGGCCGTGGCCGGTGTCATCACCATGGTGTGGAAGATGAAGCTGGCGGACATGGTGGCCAAGTGTGCCGCGCCCATCGGCGCCTGGTTTACGGCCGTCGCACTGATCACCGGCGCGGTCTGGGGTCAACCGACCTGGGGCACGTGGTGGGTATGGGATGCGCGCCTGACCTCTCTATTGCTGCAGTTCTTCCTGTTGATTGGCGTGATAGCCCTGCGCTCCGCCATCGAGAGTCCCGATTCGGCGGCGAAGGCCTGCGCGCTGCTCTCGATTGTCGGTGCTATTAATGTTCCCATCATAAAATACTCGGTAGAGTGGTGGAACACGCTGCACCAGCCGGCCACCGATCTGACCATGAACGAGAGTGGCGCGAACGGCCCGGAGATCTGGGTGCCGCTGTTGATCATGATCGCGGCCGTCTACTGTTTCTTCGCCGTGAGCCTGATTTTGGCAACCCGCAATGAAATTCTGATGCGTGAACGGCGATCTCAGTGGGTGATGGATATCGTCGCCAAGGCAAAGGTCTAAAGTCATGTTCGATAGCATTGTGTTTTCCAGTGTGAGCGAATTTCTGCAGATGGGCACCTATGCCGTCCATGTGTGGACCGTCTACGCGGTATTCGCTGTTTTCATTTTTGTGAATCTGTATCTGCCTCTGGTGCAGCGCAGGCAGTTCATCCGCGAACAGAAGCGGAGGGCGCAGCGTGACGCACAGATGGGCAAGGTCAGTGCTGACCAAAACGCAGGACAAGCGGACGACAGCGTCGTCCCGGGAGAGAGTGAATGAAGCCTCATCGACGTAAGAAATTGACGATCATTGCTTTTATCGTGACGGGCTTGAGTGTCGCGATTGGTCTGTCCCTCTATGCCCTGAGCAACAGCATCGACCTGTTCTTTACCCCTACGCAGGTTGCGGCGGGTGAGGTGGCTACGGGGCAGCGCATTCGCATCGGCGGCATGGTCAAGGAAGGCTCCGTGGTGCGCAGCGAGGAATCGCTGCATGTGGAATTCATCGCCACTGACTACAACAATGATCTGCAGGTGCGCTACGACGGCATTCTGCCAGACCTGTTCCGCGAGGGTCAGGGCGTGGTGGCCGAAGGCATGGTAGCCGACGGCGTCTTTCAGGCGAGCCGTGTGCTTGCCAAGCACGATGAAAATTACATGTCCGTGGAAGTGAAGGCGGCGATGGATGCCGCTGAGAAAGACCGCGCCGGCTCAGTGCCTGCAGGAGAGAGCAATGGTTCCTGAACTGGGTCAGCTGACGCTCATTCTCTCGTTTTGTCTGTGCGTGATCCTGGGAACGCTGCCGCTGGTCGGCGCCAGTACCGGCAATCGTCTTTGGATCGGGCTGGCGCGTCCGCTGACGGCCGGCGTGTTCGTGTTCCTCACCCTGAGTCTGCTGGTGCTTGGCTATAGCTTCGTGACCGATGATTTCTCGGTATCTTTCGTGGCGCAGCACTCCAACTCGCTGCTGCCGATTCAGTACAAGATTACCGCCGTGTGGGGCGGCCATGAAGGCTCCTTCCTGTTCTGGACCTGGATGTTGTCCGGCTGGATGCTGGCCGTGGCAATCTTCAGCAAGGCGATGCCGGATGATTTCGTGGCGCGTGTGCTTGGCGTGATGGGGCTTATTGGTGCTGGCTACACGCTGTTCATGATCGCGACCTCCAATCCGTTTGATCGCATTCTGCCGCTCTCGCCTCCAGACGGCGCCGACCTGAACTCCGCGTTGCAGGACTTCGGCTTCATTATTCATCCGCCTTCGCTTTACATGGGTTATGTGGGCTTCTCCGTGGTGTTCGCGTTTGCGATTGCGGCGCTGCTCAGCGGTCGTCTCGATTCGGCGTGGGCACGCTGGTCACGCCCCTGGGCCAATGCGGCCTGGGCAATTCTGACAATCGGTATCGCGCTGGGCTCCTGGTGGGCTTACTACGAACTGGGCTGGGGCGGCTGGTGGGCATGGGACCCGGTCGAGAATCCGCCGATGATCAACTGGCTGCTGGGTACCGCGCTCATTCACTCACTGGCGGTGACCGAGAAGCGTGGCGTGTTCAAGAGCTGGACCGTGTTGCTGGCCATCATGGCTTTCGCGGCAAGTCTGCTTGGCACCTTCATCACGCGTTCTGGTCTGCTGACCTCGGTGCATGCCTTCGCCAGTGACCCGACGCGCGGTATCTACATTCTTGGCTTCCTCGGTCTCGTGGTCGGGGGTTCGCTGTTGCTATTCGCCCTGCGCGCACCACTGATGAAAAGCGAGTTTGGATTCGCGGCGATTTCGCGAGAAGTTTTCCTGCTGGCCAACAACATCATTCTGGTGGTCGCCAGTGCCGCGATCCTGCTAGGCACCTTGTATCCGATGGTGTATCAGGCCGTCTCTGGCGGGGAATTGCTCTCCGTCGGCCCGCCCTACTTCAACATGATATTTGTGCCTCTGATGGCAATCCTAGTGATCTTTCTGGTGCTCGGCTCGATCAGTCGCTGGAAGAAGACGTCGGTGGAATATCTGCGCAAGCAACTCGGTCTTGTGGCCATTGCCAGCGTACTTCTTGGCGTGGTGCTGCCGCTCGTGGTGACCTTCGAGTTCAATTTCGGCGCCAGCATCGCCACCATGCTGGGACTGTGGATCATTCTCGGCATCGTGCAGGATATCCGCATCAAGATCAGCAACAAGGCGTCGATCCTGAGCGGACTCAAGTCGCTGGCGACCAGCTACATCGGCATGCAGATCGCGCATCTGGGCTTCGCCACGATTCTGCTCGGAGCCGCGCTGACCAGCATCTACAGCGTGGAGAAGAGTGTGCTGCTCAGCGCCGGTGAGACGGTAGATCTCGGTGCCTACGATTTCGTGTTCCAGGGCACGGAGCCGGTGCAGGGGCCTAATTTCGTGGGTGATCGCGCGACGTTCCAGGTCATAAAGAATGACCAGTATCAGCGTGATTTGCATCCGGAGAAGCGGGTATATACCCAGAGCGGCAGCCCGTCCACGGAGATGGCGATCGATGCCGGCTTCTGGCGCGACCTGTTCATCACGCTGGGCGAGCCGCGTGAATCCGGTGCCTGGTCGATGACCATCTATATCAAGCCCTTCGTGCGCTGGGTGTGGCTGGGTGCCATCCTGATGGCGCTGGGTGGCGTGGTGGCGGTGATGGATAAGCGTTATCGTCGACTCAAGGTCAGGACACTGGCTGGCGAGGCGACCGAGGCGGAGCAGGCTGGCAAGACTGATCAGAATCTGCGTCCGGCGTCGAATTGAAAGTACTGTTATTGAAAGCACTGTTAATGAATGAACATGCATAGGGTTGGTTGACGAATCATGTCCAGATTGAAACTGTTCATCCCGGTAGGGGTATTTGTGGTGCTGGCGCTGATGCTCTGGCGCGGGCTCTATCTCGACCCGCGCACGCTGCCGTCGGTGCTGATCGACAAGCCGCTGCCCGAGTTCGAATTGCCGACGGTGGAGCAGGCTGATCGCCTGATCTCCAAGGCCGACCTGCCGAAGGAACCGTTCCTGCTGAACGTCTGGGGCAGCTATTGCCTGCCGTGCCTGCAGGAGAACCCGATTCTGAAAGCGGCCGCCGAGAAGGATGTGCTGCCGATCATTGGAATCAACTACAAGGACAAGACCAACCTGGCGCAGATGTGGATGGATGACAACGGCAGTCCGTTTGACTTCAGCATCGTGGACGCCGACGGTCGCCTGGGGATCGATCTGGGCGTGTATGGCGCCCCCGAAACCTTTGTCATCGATGGCAATGGCGTGATCCGCTACAAGCATATCGGGGTAATCGACCCTCAGTCCTGGCAGGAAGAAATCATGCCGGCGATTGAAGCGGTGAAAGCGGAAGCGCTGAACTGATGACAACTCCTGCTGCCTTGACCAATTCGCGTCGCGGAGCCATTGGCGCCGTGCGCATCCTGCTGCAAATCGCAACCTTCGCGCTGCTGTGCCTCACGGCCAACGCATGGTCGGCCATCGATACCTTCGAGTTCGAGAACGACGAACAGCAGCAGCGTTTCCGTACTCTCTCCAATGAGTTTCGCTGCCCGATGTGCCAGAACACCAGCCTGACAGGCTCTGGCGGTGGTGTGGCAGAAGACCTGCGGCGCGAAATCTACTACATGATCGTCGAAGGCAAGACTGACGAAGAGATCGAACAGTTCATGTTGGAGCGCTATGGCGATTTCGTCCTCTATAAACCGCGTCTGATGACAGAGACGCTGCTGCTGTGGTTCGGGCCGTTGCTGTTTTTGCTGCTCGGCGGCTGGATCGTGCTGGGCATCATCAAGCGTGCGCGCCCGCAGGTGCAGGAGGCGGTGGTGCTCGATGATGCCGATCAGGAACGTCTGCGCAAGCTGTTGGCAGGTGTTGAGCGCCAGGAAGAGCAGGATAAGTCTAACAATCGTTAAACGACCGCACACTTCTGCCGGGCGTTGACTTCAACTACACATGATCATCCCGTTGATATCGCCTGCTGGCGAGTCTGCGGTGAATTCAGGGGGATAATTTGTTCTGGTTTTTCGCTGCTGCGCTGGTGGTTCTGGCGGTTCTTTTCGTGTTGCTGCCGTTGTGGAAAATTCACCGTGCCGGCGACAGTGGTCGTGCCCGTCGTGAGCAGACCAATCTGCTGATATTTCAGGAGCGGGTTGCCGAGCTGGAAGCCGAACGTGCTGGTGGCACGCTGGAAGAGGAGAATTTTCAGCAGTTGAAGCGGGAGCTGCAGCGCAGCCTCCTCACCGACGTCGATGCCGGTGCCGCCGATGTACATGGCAAAGTGGAAGGCAGTGCGTCGCTGTTGTCTCTCAGTCGCCTGATTCCGCTGGTGCTGGTGCTGATGGTGCCACCCGCCACCTATCTGCTTTATCAGCAGTGGGGTTATCAGGACGAGCTCGAACTGGCGGAGCTGGGAGAGCGTACCTTGGCCGGCCTGACTAATGCTGAGGATGCGCGAGAGGTTTTCTTAGCCCTTGGCGAGATCGTGCAGAGTGACCCGGAAAATGGTTGGGCGTGGTTTTTTCTCGCACGGAATCTCGCGGCTCTGGAACAGTTCCCCGAAGCGGCGATGGCGCTTGAGCGCGCGGCGGCGAATATCGCGGAACCGCAGGACAAGGCAGAGCTTCTCAGCCAGCAGCTCTATCTCGAATACTTCCTTGCCGAACAGAAACTTACAGACAAGGTGCAGGGCATCATCGATCAGATTCAGCTCATCAATCCGAACCATCAGATTGTTCTGGATATTCTCGGCATGGATGCAGAACAGCGTGGCGACTATCAAACCGCCATCACCTACCTGCGCCGTATTCTGCAGACTACCCCGCCGGGCCCTGCAGCGGATGATCTGAATAGACGTATCGCCACTTCCCAGCAACAGTTGGCGGCGTCGGGTGCAGCGCCGCAGGACGCAGGTCAGGCCGCCGCAGGCGAAGGGCCGACAATTGAAGTGCAGCTCTCACTGGGTGCCGATCTGAATCTGCCTGCCGACACGCGCGTGTTTGTTTCCGCGCTGGAAGTGAACGGCCGTGGTCAGCCACTGGCCGCTGAGGCGATCACGGTCGGTGATCTTCCCATCACCATCACGCTTTCCAATGCCGACGCAGTCGGCCCCTTCAACCTCTCTTCTGCAGAGCAGGTCTACATCGTTGCCACCGCGTCTTCCAGTGGCACCGCGAACGTCCAAGCGGGTGATCATCAAGCGCGCTCCGAGGGTTTCGCCCACGGCAACACTCACGCTATTATCCCGCTCGTCATTGAAAACATCGTGCCCTGACAGAGCGTGTTGAGCTGCTGATGCAGACACCGCCTTTGCGGCGGGGCCCTGAAGAACAACAAGAGCAGAACGGGGGCTGACATGTTTGGAATCATGATGGACAAGCAATTGAATATTGCTGACATCCTGGAGTACGCGGCGCAGTACAACACCGATGCGGAGATCGTGACGCGGCAGGTCGAGGGGGGCATCCATCGCTACCGCTATCACGACGCACTGCTGCGGACCCGGCAGCTGGCCAATGCGCTGCGGGCGCTGGGCGTGCACCAGGGCGACCGGGTGGCGACGCTGGCCTGGAACACCTACCGGCACTTCGAACTTTACTACGCTGTCTCCGGCATGGGGGCGGTGATTCACACCATCAATCCTCGTCTGTTTGCCGAACAGATCGTCTACATCATCAAGCATGCGGAAGACAAATATGTCTTCGTCGACCTGACCTTTGTGCCGCTGCTGGAAGCCGTGCAAATCCATATACCAGGTGTGAAGGGTTTCGTGGTGATGACGGACCGTGCGCACATGCCGAATTCTTCGCTGCCAAATCTGCTGTGTTATGAAGAGCTGTTAGCGGCACAATCCACCCAATTCGACTGGCCGGAGTTTGACGAAAAAACGGCGGCAGGCCTGTGCTACACCTCGGGCACTACGGGCAATCCGAAAGGGGTCATGTATTCGCATCGCTCGACGCTGCTGCATGCCATCTCGTCTTGCCGGGCTTCGGCCATGAATCTGGGGCCGCTGTCCCGCGTGCTGCCGGTGGTGCCGATGTTTCACGTCTGCGCGTGGGGCGTTCCCTACAGCGCGCCAATTGCAGGTTCCAGCATTCTGTTCCCCGGTGCGGGCATGGATGGCGCCTCGCTCTATGGCCTGATCGATGGCGAGAAAGCGACCTCATTGCTGGGTGTACCTACGGTGTGGCTCGGCCTGCTCAATTACATCGACTCGGTGAACGGCAATCTCGACAGCGTCGAGAATGTGGTCATCGGCGGCTCGGCGGCACCGCGCTCCATGATGGAGAAATTCCACGACAAATACGGAGTGTTCCCGATTCACGCATGGGGCATGACCGAGATGAGCCCGATGGGCTGTCTGTGCGTGAAAACACCCTACCTGCTGAGCGCTGACAAAGATACCCGAGCCGCGATCCAGTCCAAGCAGGGGCGCCCGGTGTTCGGCGTGGATATGAAGATCGTCGACGATCAGGATCGCGACCTGCCTCACGATGGCAAGACCTTCGGGCGCTTGATGGTGCGCGGCCCGTGGGTTGCCAGCGGTTATTACAAGAGCGATGATCGCTCGGCGTTCCGGGGTGGCTGGTTCGATACCGGCGATGTCTCGACCATCGACGCCGATGGCTACATGCAGATCGTCGACCGCAGCAAGGATGTCATCAAGTCCGGCGGCGAATGGATCAGTTCGATTGAACTTGAGAACTATGCAGTGGGACATCCCGCTGTAGCAGAGGCTTGTGTGGTAGGCGTCCCGCACCCGAAATGGGATGAGCGACCCCTGTTGCTGATCGTTCGCAAGCCGGGTGCAGAATGCAGCAAAGAGGCTATAATCGGCTACCTCGCAGACAAGGTGGCCCGCTGGTGGATTCCCGATGATGTTGTGTTCGTGGAAGCCCTTCCGCATACTGCCACCGGCAAGCTTCTGAAGACGGAAGTAAGAGCGAAATTCGCGAGACATTATCTCGATCTGGCCTCTTGACAGCGAAACGGTACACGGAACCGATGACACTATGAGCAGTAATTTCAACACAGCGATTTCACCCGCGACGAAGACGGCAGGCCTGATCGACAAGTTCGGTCGGCGCGTGGATTACATCCGTCTCTCCGTGACCGATCGTTGCGATTTCCGCTGCGTTTATTGCATGACTGAAGAGATGACGTTCTTGCCGAGGGATCAGGTGCTCTCGCTGGAGGAGATTTATCAGGTGGCGCAGGCGTTCACCGAACTGGGCGTCAACAAGATACGTCTCACCGGTGGCGAACCGCTCGTGCGCAGCAACGTGATGTCGTTGATCAATCGTCTTGGCAAGCTCGATGGACTCAAAGAGTTATTGTTGACGACCAATGGTGCGCAGCTGGAAAAGTTTGCGGCGCCGCTGCGAGCCGCCGGTGTGAACCGCCTCAACATCAGCATCGACAGTCTCGACGCCGAACGCTTTCGTCGCATTTCGCGCGTCGGCAAACTTGAGAATGTGCTGGCGGGTATAGAAGCCGCGCGTCGACAGAATTTCGAGCGCATTCGTCTGAATGCTGTGATCATGAAGGGCTACAACGATGATGAAGTATTGCCGCTGACGGAGTTTGCGCTCGAGCGGGATGTCGACATTGCCTTCATCGAGGAGATGCCGCTGGGCAATGCTTCCGACCATGATCGTGAGAGCACCGTATGCAGCAATGACTGGGTGCGTGAAGTGATCTCCAGCCGCTATGAATTGTTACCCAGCACGACGACTACGGCAGGCCCGTCACGCTACTTCAAGATTCCGGGTCGGGAGAGCCGCATCGGCTTCATCTCTCCTGTCAGTCATAACTTCTGCAGCGACTGCAATCGCGTCCGCGTCACGGTAGAAGGGCGCCTGCTGTTGTGTCTCGGCAATGAGCACTCCATGGATCTGCGCGCGATTCTTCGCGAACAGAAAGGGGATATGGAAGCATTGAAGCAAGCCATCGTCAAAGCGATGGATCTGAAGCCCGAGCGTCATCATTTTTACGAGAAAGATTACATCCAACCCATTCGCCTGATGAACATGACCGGCGGGTAAGTCCCGTTCCTGGTCATTTCCCTTGGAGCCCCGATTCGACGATGAGTAGCACTGCTTCTGACAACAAACCCGTATTCATTCCTGTCCGCGTGGCTGTGGTCACAGTCTCCGACACCCGTACCGAGGAGACCGACAAGTCAGGTCATTATCTCGTAGAGTGCGTGAAGGCGGCCGGACATATTCTGGTGAGCAAACAGATCGTCAAGGACGATACTTACAAGCTGCGCGCCGTCGTCGCGACCCATATTGCTGATGATAATGTGCAGGCGGTGCTGCTGACTGGCGGGACGGGTTTCACGTTTCGCGACAATACCGTGACGGCGGTTACGCCATTGCTGGACAAGCACATCGAAGGTTTTGGTGAGGTGTTTCGCTATCTCTCTCATGCAGAGATAGGCAGTTCGACGATTCAGTCACGCGCATTCGCGGGGCTGAGCAATGGGACTATCGTGTTCTGTATGCCGGGGTCGCCGGGAGCGTGCAGGACGGCGTGGGAGGGGATCGTTGCGCAGCAGCTGGACAGTCGTCACAAGCCATGCAATTTCGTGGATAAACTCAAAAAGCCTTGAGGCTTGCCATTCGTTGGTCTGCCGACACAAGGGTCTGGGCAGTTCTGACGTTTCGTACTTTCACTCACTACAAAAAACAAACACCGAGATTAGATACCTACCCATTGGGTTGAATGTCTAATCCCGGTGCGGCTTACTTATTGCGTACTCTTGCTGGTAACTTTGCATAAGCAGTTCCCTGATCGGGTAAAATTGACCGGCGTGAGGCCGGTTCCCGAATCAGGCAACGCCCAGCATCGTCAGTACAGGTACGGCGACAGAAGCGGCTACGATCGCAACTGAAATCAGGGCTGCACGTGCGTTTACGAATACTTCACTCATGGTTATCTCCTTGGGTTGGGCCTGGGATGGTTGAATAATGACTGCATAATAGGTGTTACGAATACTGTTACTTTTGGCTTCTTCGTAACGGGGCGCATAGTAACATATACGTGCAAAAAGGTAACACTAATTTTTAAGTGAGATTTAATGTAACGGTCTCGCCATAGCGTCAGCTCGTCGCTGAGACTGTGGCTTCTTACGAATTCTCTGAGGGCTTTGGATGAGTGAAATACAAGAATCTGCTGTCAGTCTGGCTGGGCAGGTGGTTGCGGTTCCTGAGAGTCGTCAGCTCGATATTCTTGCAGACCTGCTGGTTGCCAGAGGCGCTCGGGTAATACGCGTTCCTTTGGTGGCGATTCTCGATGCCGTCGATCAGGCGGTCATTGCGAATTGGCTGCAGGCGTTCATCGCGGATCCGGGCGATTATCTGGTTGTGCTGACCGGCGAAGGCTTGCGTAGATTGAGCGCGGCGGCCGAGCGTCTGGGTTGCCTGGAGGCGTTCGTCACGGCGCTCGACAAGGTCTGCAAGATTTGCCGTGGGCCAAAGCCGGGCAGAGCGCTGAAGGACATGGGATTGAAGCCCGATCTGTTGGGCAAGGCTCCTACGACACCAGGGATTATTGAGGCATTGGATGAACTGGATTTGCAGGGCAAGCGGGTTGCCGTGCAGTTATACGGTGAAGAGCCCAATTTGCTGCTGATTGATTACCTCCGCGCCCGTGGCGCGAAAGTGAGCACTGTGGCGCCTTACATCTATGCGCCGGATTCGGATGAAGACAAAGTCCTGGCGCTGATCGATTCTCTCTATGCGGGCAGCGTCACCATGATGACTTTCACCAGTCAGCCGCAATTTCTGCGTCTTTTGGAGGTTGCCCGCAAGGCCGGAATCGAAGAGCGACTTTTCGCCGGTCTTGCCCGAGTCAAGATTGCAGCGGTGGGGCCGGTTGTCGCAGATCAGTTGCGCGCGGCAGGCGTATCCGTGGCGGTGATGCCGGAGTCACTGTTTTTCATGAAGCCAATGGTCACAGAATTAGTGAAGCTCGCAAGGGCTGAGTCGAGTGGGGAATAACCAAGATGCGAATAACTAAAAAAGGAATAACAGCGCGTTTTCAAAGCCGAGCGGGATTGTTGTTGATACTGTGGCTGCTGCTGCAGGGGGTTGCGCAGGGCGCGTATGCACAGGGGCTGACCGCCACAATCGTTACGGACAAAGGAACGATGGAAGTGGAGCTGAATGAGCAGGCTGCGCCGACCACGGTGGCCAATTTTGTGAATCTGGCGCAGCGCGGTTTCTACGATGGGCTGACGTTTCATCGTGTGGAACGCAATTTTGTCATTCAAGGCGGAGACCCGCTTGGCAATGGGACTGGCGGGCCGGGTTATCGCTTCACTGGTGAGGCGATTCTCAAACACACGCGTCCTGGCACCTTGTCGATGGCGAATAGCGGCATCGGTACCGATGGCAGTCAGTTCTTCATTACACTGGTCGCCACGCCGCATCTCGATGGCAAGCATTCCGTGTTTGGCCGCGTGGTCAGCGGGCTGGACACGGTCTACAAGATTGCTCGCGGCGATGTGATTCGCAGCATCACGATCAACGGGGACACGACGGCCTTGATGACTCGCAAGCGGGCAGATTTGCAGCAGTGGAATGCCACGCTGGATGCGGGTTTTCCGCAACTGCGACCCGCCCCGGCAGCGAACTGAGTTTCGTCAGGGCAGCACTTGCTTGAAAGGTTTTACGACGACACTGCGAAACACGCCCGCCGTGACATAAGGGTCGTCATTCGCCCATTGCTTGGCCTCTTCCAGGGAGTCGAAACTCGCGACGATCAAGCTGCCGGTGAAGCCCGCTGCGCCGGGATCGTTGCTGTCGACGGCCGGGTGCGGGCCGGCCAGGATAATGCGGTTTTGTGCTGTCATGGCCTGCAGGCGCTCCAGGTGCGCGGGGCGTGTGGCCGCACGCAGCGGCAGACTGTCAGGGACATCTTCACAGAGTATGGCGTAAAGCATCGAATGGATTCCTCGTATCTTGCCAGGCGATAAGTGGCCGATATGGTAATCGATTTGTCGCGGTCAGTCTGGTATTGTGCAGGGCATGGCGCAGTATCTCGAAATTCATCCGCAAAACCCGGAGCCGCGGCTCATCAAGCAGGCTGTAAAAGTCTTGCTTGCCGGTGGCGTTATTGTCTATCCCACGGACTCAACGTATGCACTCGGTTGCCATATCGGCGACAAGGATGCCATAGAGCGTGTGCGTCGTATTCGTCAGCTCGACGATAAACACAATCTGACGCTGGTCTGCCCGGACCTTTCCTCGATAGCCACCTACGCAAAAGTCCCCAACAGCGCCTATCGCCTGCTGAAGGCTTACACCCCTGGCGCATATACCTTCATTCTGACGGCCACGGCCGAAGTGCCGCGCAGGTTGATGCACCCGCGCCGCAAGACTATCGGCCTGCGCGTACCGAATCATACGGTGGCGCAGGCGCTGCTGGCGGAGCTCGGTGAGCCGATCATGAGCACCAGTCTGATACTTCCCGGCGAGGCCGAACCACTGATCGATATCCATGAAATTCGCGAGCGTCTTGATCGCAGTGTCGATTTGATCATCGACAGCGGTTCCTGCGGCCTGGAAGCCACCACGGTGATTGATCTGGTCGATGGTGCGGTGGAAGTGGTCCGTGTCGGCAAGGGCGATCCCGCGCCGTTCCGCTAAGGCCTGGCTCGCAGCGCCCGCGGGCGGCAGAAAAATAATCGTATTCAAACAGGCCATCTGCGATAATGCGGCCCTCAAAAAGGACTAGGTCAGGATGGGGAGAGAGAGTTTGTCTACCGCTAATTCGCAGCAAAGGGTTCTGTCTGGCATGCGCCCGACAGGCCGTCTACACCTCGGGCATCTGCACGGCGTTCTCAATAACTGGGTCAAACTGCAGCACCAGTATGAATGCTACTTCTTCGTCGCCGACTGGCACGCGCTGACCACCCACTACAACGATCCCGGCATTCTCGAAGCGAGCGTCTTTGACATGGTCATCGACTGGCTGGCGGTGGGTGTCGATCCGTCCACGTGCTCCTTGTTCATTCAATCCCAGGTGCCGGAACATGCCGAGCTGCATCTGTTGCTCTCCATGATCACGCCGCTGGGCTGGCTGGAGCGTGTGCCCAGCTACAAGGACCAGCAGGACAAACTGCGCGATAAGGATCTGGAGACCTATGGGTTCCTGGGGTATCCATTGCTGCAGAGCGCCGACATTCTGATCTACAAGGCCGGGCTGGTGCCGGTAGGGGCCGATCAGGTGGCGCACGTGGAACTGACGCGTGAGGTGGCGCGTCGGTTCAACCACATGTATGGCCGTGAGCCTAATTTCGCGGAACTTGCCGAGGCTGCCGTGCGCAAGATGGGTAAGGGCGCTGCGAAAGAGTTTTCCGGTTTGCGCACAGCCTATCAGCAACATGGCAGTCAGGAAGCGTTGGAGGCGGCGCGTGCGCTGATCTTGCAGCAGCAGAATATTTCGGCGGCAGATCGCGAGCGCATCCAGGGGTATCTGGAAGGCGGTGGCAAGATGATTCTGACCGAGCCGCAGGCGTTGCTGACACCAGCCGCCAAGATGCCCGGCCTGGATGGACAGAAGATGTCCAAGTCCTACAACAACACCATCTCGCTGCGTGAGCCTGTGGATCACGTGCAAAAGAAGATTCAGACCATGCCGACCGATCCGGCACGCGTGCGCAGGACCGATCCTGGCGAGCCGCAACGCTGCCCGGTCTGGCAGTTACATGAAGTGTATTCCGGCGCCGAGACCCGGGCCTGGGTGGAGGCTGGTTGTCGCAGTGCGGGCATTGGTTGTCTGGAGTGCAAGCGCCCGGTCATCGACGCGGTGATTGCCGAGTTGCAACCGATTCAGGTGCGCGCCAGTCACTATGAAAAAGATCCTTCTGCGGTGAAGGCGGTGATCGCAACGGGGAACGAAAAAGCACGTGAGTGTGCCGGTCGGACGCTGCAGGAAGTGCAACAGGCCATGGGCCTCGCCTACAAATGAACCCAAAGAGCGACAAGTGAGCTTGCCGGTGGAAACAGGTGATCACAACGTGACGAACGAGGCGCTGACAGCGGCTGGAGAGACGGAGCCGGGCGATTCGCAGTCTGTAGACACGGCTGAGCCGCGCGTGCGTCGTATGACGCAGGGGTTGCGCCGGTCTGGTGGTTTCCAATTGGAACAGGAAGGCGTTGACGGCACCCAGCAGGAAATGCCTTTTGCGTTTGTGGATGGCAAGGCCGTCACTGAATTGCCCACCGATCTATACATCCCGCCGGACGCGCTCGAAGTGTTTCTCGAAGCCTTCGAAGGGCCACTGGATCTGCTGCTCTATCTTATCAAACGGCAGAATATCGACATCCTAGAAATTGATGTTGCCGAGATCACCAGTCAGTACATGGCCTATGTGGACCTCATGGAGGCCAGTCAGTTCGAACTGGCGGCGGAGTACCTCGTGATGGCCGCCATGCTGGCGGAGATCAAGTCGCGCATGCTGTTGCCACGCAGCACCAACGAAGAAGAGGATGAGGAAGATCCGCGCGCGGAACTGATTCGTCGTCTGCAGGAATACGAGCGTTACAAGAAGGCGGCGGAGGACATGGATGAATTGCCGCGCCTGGAGCGGGACATCTATGCCGCTGGTGCCGAAACCCCGCAGATGGAGCGCAACGCGCCCGAACCGGTGGTGGAACTGCGCGAAATCCTGATCTCTCTGGCCATGGTGCTGCGTCGCGCCGACATGTTCGAGAATCATCAGGTGCAGCGCGAGACGCTGTCGACGCGGGAAAAGATGTCCGAGATTCTGGTGCGCCTTTCCAGTCAGCGCTTTGTGTCGCTGGTCTCGCTGCTGATGCGTGAGGAAGGGCGCCTGGGGGTGGTGGTGACCTTTCTGGCAGTCATGGAGCTCATCAAGGATTCTCTCATCGAGATTGTCCAGACCGAGCCGTTTGGCCCCATACATTTGAAGGCGCGGAGTGAATGAACGAAATCAATACCAAGCTCAAACAGATTATCGAAGGTTTGTTGCTGGCAGCGGGGAAGCCGCTGTCTCTGGAGGCCATTGGCGAGGTGTTTCTGGAGGAGGAGCGTCCGTCTCGTGAGGAGTTGTTGGCCGCTCTGGCGGCGATTGCCGCCGATACGGAAGGCCGCGGCTTCGAGCTCAAGGAAGTCGCCTCCGGGTTCCGTTTTCAGGTCAGACAGGATCTCAGCCCCTGGGTGTCACGCCTCTGGGAAGAACGCCCGCAGCGTTATACCCGGGCTCTGTTGGAGACGTTGGCGCTGGTGGCCTATCGTCAGCCGATTACCCGGGGCGATATCGAGGAAATTCGCGGCGTGAGCGTCAGCTCCACGATTATCCGCACGCTGCTGGATCGCGAGTGGATTCGGGTAGTGGGCCACCGCGATGTGCCCGGTCGCCCCGCGATGTTCGCCACCACGCGGCAGTTCCTCGACTACTTTAATCTGAAGAGCCTGCAGGACTTGCCTCCGTTGTCCGAGATTCGCGATCTCGACAAGCTCAATCCGGAGCTGGCGCTTGAAGATGATGATCTCGCTGGCATGCGCGTCCTGGAATTGCCACCAGAGCGTGTAAAGTCCGAGCCCGGTGAAGGCAGCGAGGAAGACGACAGCGATGAGCTCGACGAAGACGATGAAGAATTCCTGGACGAAGAAGAGGCGATGGCACTGGCAAAGCGTCCACTGGATGAGATTCTGGGGATTGGTCAGTTCGCGAACAAGCAGGGGGAGTTGACCCCGGAGCAGGACCAGAACGAATTACCAACAGAGTGAACTCCATATCGGAGTTCACCAGACACATGTCGTGAGACAGCGGAGAGAATGATGGACGAAAAACTACAGAAGGTGTTGGCGCGAGCAGGCTTCGGTTCCAGGCGTGAGATGGAGGAGTGGATCAAGCAAGGCCGCATCAAGATCAATGGCAAAGTGGCGGATATCGGCGATCGTGTGAGCAAGGCCGACGCGCTCCTGGTGGATGGCAAGAAGGTCAATCCGAACAGTGCCGTCAGCGAACTGCAGCGAGTACTGCTCTATAACAAGCCCGAAGATGAAATCTGCTCGCGCAAGGATCCTGAAGGCAGGCGCTCCGTGTTCGACAAACTGCCCCCTATTACGCATGGTCGCTGGGTTGCCATCGGGCGACTGGATATCAACACGAGCGGCTTGCTGCTGTTCACCACCGATGGCGAACTCGCCAATCGCCTGATGCACCCGTCTTCCAACATTGACCGCGAGTACGCCGTGCGCGTGATGGGGGATGTCACCGACGAAATAATTGCCAACATGCTCAAGGGCGTGATGATCGATGCACATCTGTGCAAGTTCTCGGACATCCAGTACTTCGCCGGTGAAGGGGCCAATCGCTGGTATCACGTCGTGCTGATGGAAGGGCGCAACCGTGAGGTGCGCAAGCTATGGGAATCCCAGGGCATCCGGGTGAGTCGTTTGAAGCGCGTGCGCTATGGCCCGATCTTCATTCCCAGTCGAGTTAAGAAGGGTGATTTCTACGAATTGCCGAAAGAGGAAATGGCGCTGTTGTACAAAGCAGTCAA
The DNA here is from genome assembly GCA_038059145.1 of Pseudomonadota bacterium. Taxonomy (GTDB): domain Bacteria; phylum Pseudomonadota; class Gammaproteobacteria; order Pseudomonadales; family Pseudohongiellaceae; genus UBA5078. The sequence continues at coordinate 42 of JBBTKA010000201.1, read as the reverse complement.
CCTTCAGTTGAACGCTCGTCCAAAGAAAGTGGCTCCCGTGCG
>JBBTKA010000200.1:10971-18925 GCA_038059145.1 Pseudomonadota bacterium | reverse complement strand
ATCTGACAACCGTTGCAGACGCCCAGTGTCAAAGTCGATTCACGCTCGAAGAAGCGCACGAATTCGGCGCGCAATGTCGGGTTATAAAGAATGGATTTGGCCCAGCCACCGCCAGCCCCCAGCACATCGCCGAAGGAGAAGCCGCCACAGGCCACCAGCACATTGAACTGATCGAGCTTCACGCGCCCGGACATCAAATCCGTCATGTGCACATCAATCGCCTTGAAGCGTGCACGATCAAAGGCCGCCGCCATCTCGACCTGCCCGTTCACGCCCTGCTCACGCAGCACCGCCACGACAGGCTTCGCACCGACATTGATGAAGGGCGCGGTGATATCCGCATTCTGGTCATAACTAAGAGCCACGTTGAGGCCCGGATCCTTGGCGTCCAGCAACCCATCGTATTCCTGCTGGGCGCACTCGGAGTTGTCGCGCAGGGATTGAATCTGGAAGCTGGTCTGTGCCCACAGGCGCTGCAGGGCGACACGGGAATCCTCGAACAGCAGCTTGCCACCATTGAGGATGCGCAGCTCATCACGGCTGTTCAGTGTCCCGATGGCGCTGGTGCAATCCGAGAGACCGAACTGCTCGATCACCTGCAGCACGGCCGCCAGCTGGGCACGACGTACTTGAATGACTGCACCGACTTCTTCACTGAAGAGCACCGGCAGCACGTCGTCACTGCCATCGGCCAGCGTCTCGGCCAGTTGAATATCCACGCCACAATGACCGGCAAATGCCATCTCTGCCAGCGTGGCAAACAGCCCACCGTCGGAGCGGTCATGGTAGGCCAGCAATAGAGACTCGCTGTTGAGCTGTTGAATCAACGCGAAGAAATTCTTCAGGTCGGCAGGGTTGTCGAGGTCCGGCGGAACCGCGCCAGTCTCCCGGTACACCTGCGCCAGTGCCGAGCCACCCATGCGATTGCGCGCATGACCCAGGTCGATCAGCAACAGGTCGCTGTCGCCCTGATCGGTACGCAATTGCGGCGTCACTGTGCGGCGGATATCGGTCACCGGTGCGAAGGCGGAGATGATCAACGATAGCGGCGCCGTGTTGCTGTGGCGCTCGCCATCCTGCTGCCAGACGGTGCGCATGGACATGGAGTCCTTGCCCACCGGCACGCAGATGCCCAGCGCGGGACACAGCTCCATGCCGACGGCCTGCACCGCCGCGTAAAGACGGGCATCCTCACCCGGATGTCCGGCTGCCACCATCCAGTTGGCAGAGAGTTTGATGTCGCCAATCGCGCCAATGGCGGCACTGGCAATGTTGGTCACCGCTTCGGCCACGGCCATGCGGGCGGATGCCGGGGCATCGAGCAAGGCAATCGGGGTACGCTCGCCCATCGCCATCGCTTCGCCGCGATAACTGGTGAAAGAGGCGGCGGTCACCGCGGCGTCAGCCACCGGTACCTGCCAGGGGCCGACCATCTGATCTCGACTGACCAGCCCGGTGATGGAGCGGTCGCCGATGGTAATCAGGAAACTCTTGCTCGCCACGGTGGGCAGACTCAATACGCGCTGCACCGCCTCGGCCAGCTCGATCTGCGAGGTATCCAGTTCATTGGCCCGCGCAGTCAGTGTTCGGGCTTCACGGTGCATACGCGGCGGTTTGCCGAACAGCACGCTCATGGGCAGATCGATGGGCTTGTTGTTGAAATGGGTATCCGTCAGCTCAATGACTTCCTCGCGGGTAGTCTCTCCCACCACCGCGTAGGGGCAGCGTTCGCGGGCGCACAGGCTCTTGAACAAGGGCAGATCCTTGAAACTGACCGCCAGCACATAGCGCTCCTGCGCCTCATTGCACCAGATCTCCAGTGGCGACATCTGCGGCTCGAGGTTCAGGATGTCGCGCAGCGAGAAGCGTCCGCCACGGCCACCATCCTTGACCAGTTCGGGCAGCGCATTGGAAAGGCCACCCGCGCCGACGTCGTGAATGAAGATGATCGGATTACGCTCACCCAGTTGCCAGCACTGGTCGATGACTTCCTGACAGCGACGCTCCATCTCCGGGTTGTCGCGCTGCACGGAGGCGAAATCGAGGTCACTGCTGCTGGTGCCCGCGGTCATGGACGACGCCGCTCCCCCGCCCAGACCGATGAGCATGGCCGGACCACCGAGCACGATCAGCTTGGCGCCCACCGGAATCTCGCCCTTCTCGATATGTGGCTCGCGAATGTTGCCGATACCGCCAGCGATCATGATGGGCTTGTGGTAACCGCGCACTTCCGCGCCATTGCCACTGTCGACACTCTCTTCATAGGTACGGAAGTACCCGCACAGATTGGGGCGGCCGAACTCGTTATTGAACGCCGCCGCACCAATCGGGCCTTCGATCATGATGTCCAGCGCCGAGGCGATGTGCGCGGGCTTGCCGAAATCCGCTTCCCAGGGCTGCGGCAGCGCGGGCAGACGCAAATTGGAGACACTGAAGCCCGCCAGACCGGCCTTGGGCTTCGAACCACGACCCGTCGCGCCCTCATCACGGATCTCGCCGCCGCTACCAGTAGCAGCACCAGGGAACGGGGCAATCGCGGTCGGATGGTTATGAGTCTCGACCTTCATGAGGATGGCGATAGGCTCTTCCGTGTAGCCGTATTCCTTGCTGCTGGCATCGGGGAAGAAGCGCCCGGCAACACTGCCACTCATCACGGCGGCATTGTCCTTGTAGGCGGAGAGCACATTGGCAGGTGACAGCTTGTGGGTGTTGCGGATCATGCCGAACAGAGAATGCGGCTGATCCTGCCCATCCACGGTCCAGCTGGCATTGAAAATCTTGTGGCGACAATGCTCGGAGTTGGCCTGCGCGAACATCATCAGTTCGATGTCGTTGGGGTTGCGGTTCAAGTGATTGAAGCTGTCGTAGAGGTAGTCGATCTCATCCACGGCCAGCGCCAGCCCCATGGTCTGATTGGCCTCTGTCAGCGCCAGCTTGCCGCGCCCGAGGATATCCACCGAGCGCAGTGGCCGCGGCTCAGCGCGCTGAAACAGACTCTCGGCCGCATCGACAGCGGGCAATACCGCCTGGGTCATGCGGTCGTGCAGAAGCGTGTCCAGTGTGGCGATGTCTGCCTCACTCAGAGGCTGGTCGGCTTCGACGCGATAGGCAATGCCGCGCTCGATGCGGGTCACCTTGCGCAGTCCGCAGTTCTGCAGAATGTCCGTCGCCTTGCTGGACCACGGCGAGATCGTTCCCGGCCGGGGCACCGCTACGCGCAGCAAAGCGTCGGGGGTGTTTGGTTCAATGATCGCCTGTGCCGCCGTGCCGTAATCCAGCAGCGCGTTGAGCACCTCCATCTCGCTCTCGCTCAGCGTGCCGTCGACATCGACGAAGTGCACAAAGCGGGCAGTCAGGGCGCGGACAACAGGGAGTCGGGATTGAAGTGCGGAGAGTAACTTGGCTTTTTTGAAGGCTGAAAGAGCCGATACACCGGGCAGAACTAGCATCGTAAGCAAGGGCCTTGAGTAGGATTGGGAGCGGGTTCAGAGGCTCGCAATGAAACGCGATGCAGGCTTAAAAAGCAGATTAATTTGCCTCGGAATCCCCGGATGCCGGGCGATAACGCCCCTCTTCCTTGCTCAGCACCACACGACCGCGATCGTCTTCCACCCAGAAATCCACGTAGGCAAGGGCCGTAATATCACTGGGGTCGCCATTGAAGACTGGCTCGGCTTTCACCGAATACGTCCTGCCTGCTTCGGCGTTCAGACGCAGCTTGCGACTGATGGAATCGCGATGCGCCGCATAGCTCACCAGCGCGGGAGCGAGACCGATGCGAGCCCCCATATCCCAGGAGTAATACACTTCCAGCTCGCGCTGGCCGGGGCTGAGCAGTATCTCTTTGTGAGCGCGACTGTTCACTACTTCCCGGCCATCGACGCTGAGGAAACGCACCGCATCGGCGTAACTGTTCAACCAGTCCTGACGATAGAAGTAATCGCCCTTCACCAGCGCCAGTTCAGCTGCCGGGCGTGAGTCTCCGCCGTACGCCTTGTAAGGCGGCTCGGTGCTTGCACAACTTGAAAACAGAATAAGGGAGCCAATAAGCAGGACGATGCGCAGATGCGCAGATTTCGAACGGTCGGCCAGCACGGCCAGCAGTAAAGAGAGGCGTTTCAGCATGTATCGTTTTTCTTTTGCTTGATATCGTTGTTGTTATCCCGGGCACCTGTCTCAGGCGCCGCTGGAGGCCCAAAGGTACTGCTATTGCCAGCTAAACTCAACCCTTGATTAAGGTGCCAAATCCTTCGAGCGCCTGCTGCGAAAGAACTCCCGCATCACCTCACCACAGCGCTCGGCGAGCACGCCACCTTCATAGCTCATGCGATGATTGAACTCTCCCTCATCCAGAAGGCGACGCCCGCTCACGACGGCGCCAAACCGTGGCTCCGGGGCCCCGTAAACCAGATGGCTGATACGCGCATGCACCATCGCTCCCACACACATGGTGCAAGGCTCAATCGTCACGTAGAGCGTGCAGCCAGGTAATCGGTAATTATCAACCTTGGCAGCAGCGGCGCGCAGCGCCATCACTTCGGCATGCGCGGTTGGGTCCTTGCCAGCAATTGGCTGATTGTAGCCGCTGCCCAGCAACTGCCCCTCTGGCGACACCACCACGGCACCCACCGGCACCTCCCCGGCAGTGGCAGCGCGTGCCGCCTGCTCCAGGGCGAGTTGCATCCAGTGTTCGTGAGACAAAGCGTATTCGTGAGAAGAAGACATTCAGGGAGACAGCTCGAAATCAATTCACCATAAACAACAAAGCCCGACCTGCCTCAAGGGGCCCGCCGGGCTGCGCTGTTCTTGCAGAAATCAGGTCCTGAAGCAGATCCGCGCTCAAGGAGAGCCGACACCGGTCCTGACACGCAGAGTCTGACCCACTTGCAACAGATCATCCGACAGACCGTTCTGCCTGCTCAAATCGTTGACCGGAATGCCGTAGCGGTTCGCAATTCGCCAGAGCGTCTCGCCGCGCTTCACGCGATGAGTAACCTCGGTCACCGCTGCCACTTCGTTGGAATTACGCGGCGCTGCCGCCACAGTTGCCGAGGTCGATGCAGGCACCTCCAGCTTCTGGCCGATCTTCAACATATCGCCACGCAGGCCATTGGCGGAACGCAACTGCGCAACGCTGGCGCCCGTCTTGGTCGCAATTTCGGAGAGTGTGTCACCTCGGCGCACCACGTATTCACGATTGGTCTCGATCTCTGCGGCCGTGGCCACTAGAACTGCGGCAGGCGCAGCGCTCTCGGAAGCGGCAGCCGGGGCGGCGGCCACTGCTGCGGCGGCAGGCCTGGCCGATACGCCAGCGACGTAACGCTCGTAGGACTGCGGGAACACGGCCACATGGTAGTGAGGCGGGTTGCGCTCGCGCGTCACATCGAGAACACCTGTGCCTTCGAGTTCGAGCAGTGTGCTTTCCAGCCAGGAGCGGCATTTGCCTATTTGCGGAATGCGCAGATCAACGGCCATTCCGGTGGGATGCACCGAATCCTGTGCTGCGTTGGCAGGTTGCTTGTCGATGGGACGAGTTAGACTCGTCACCGTCATCTTCTCGCCACAGGCCGCGAAGTACTGGGAGCCCAGACGCTCGACAAATGTTTTGACGGCCGGACGTACATAGGGATAGGAAACATTGTGAAGTTCGAAGTGACCGTTGCTGTTGACCCTGACCAGATAGCCCGATTCGACGAATTTCGTCACCGCGCTGGAGGTCTTCATGAAGGTGTAACCCAGATTGACGGCTTCCTGATACTGCCGTTCCATGGAGGCTCGAGATCCTTTGAGAGTCTGTGCCTGCCCCAGGGTTCCGAAGGTCAAACAGACTGTCGCCACCAATGCCAAAGTCGTCTTCTGCATATCGTCTGCCCTGCAAAAAGCTGTTTTTGTTGTTCAACTTTAAGTCGAAATCTATTAAACCCGAGTATAACCTTGATTTCGCTAAAGAAAATACCCCTAGTAAAAAAAAGGCATCTTTAAGGCAAAATTATGACAATCACCGGAGATTACTCCTGGATTGAGGCTTCGATTGCTTCGACCAGCGCTTCGTCATCCGGTTCCACATTGGCGCCGAAATGCGCCAGCACTTCGCCATCCTTGCCGACCAGATATTTGTTGAAATTCCAGCCCGGCGCTTCCGTCTCGCGCCCCAGATGCGCGAACACCGGATGTGCATCGGCGCTCTTCACCTTCACCACCTCGGTCATCGGAAAGGTGACGCCATGATTGATATAGCAGACCTCGGCGATAGCCGCCGCGCTGTCGTCTTCCTGATTGAAGTCATCCGACGGGAAGCCAATCACCACCAGGCCCTGATCCTTGAAGCGCTGATACAGCGTCTCCAGGCCAGTGAACTGGTAGGTGAACCCGCAGTAGCTGGCGGTATTGACCAGCAGCACAGGCTTGCCCGCCGTCTCGGCACACAGATCGACGATGTCGGAGGAATTGAGTCGGGTGATTTCATGCTGCAACCACGGAGCGCAACTGGCGTCCTGCGCGCTCGCAGGCGCGGCCAGTGAGAGGAGGACTGTCAAAGTAGCGAGTATCGATGCAAGTGTTTTCAATTGGTTTCCCCACTGATGTTTAACAATTAATTGGCGGCCTGTTCCTTCGCAAACTTCTGCACCCGCCGGTTGATCACGTCCGGAATGTAGGCATTGCCTGCAGCATCCATCGTCAAGGCATGCGCCTCCCCGAACTGACCATTGCCAGTGCCGGGACTGCCAATTGCGCCAAGCACATTGCCGTCCATGTCGACCTTGGCAAACTCGCCATCGAAGCCGGTGGTGAGGTACATGAAGCCATCGCTGTGCAGGAAGATGGCGCAGACCATGGCATCGAACTTCCACTCGCGCAGCAGATTGCCCTCGGTATCGAAGCGCTGTATCCGCATGTTCTCGCGATCCGCCACGTAGAGCACGTCATCTGCATCGATTTCGATGGCATGGGCCGCCACGAACTGACCCGGCCCGTAACCACGACTGCCCCACTGCGCAATGAAGTCACCGGTCGGGCTGAACTTCAGGACTCTCGGCATATCGCCACCGTGCCCCTGGGCCACATAAATATTTCCACGGGAATCCAGCGCCACATCATTGGGCTCATTCAATAGCAGCGCGCCCGCCGCCTGATTCCACTCCCCTGCCGTCCCCTTGGTGCCGATTTTCAGCAGGACATTGGCATCTTTGTCCAACTTCATGACCACATGATCGGCAACATCGGTCACCCACATGTTGCCGTTCGCGTCGATGGCCATCCCATGCGCGCGCCGCAGCAGGTCGTCAGCGCCAAACCCGCGCACGAACTTGCCCTGCGGATCGAACTCCAGAAACGGAGGGGCACTGCGACTCAGGACGATGAGGTTGCCCTCCAGAGTCGTCGCCACGCCGGCATACGAGGCCGCCTCCATCGTGGCAGGCAAAGCGAGCGCCTCGCGGAAATCCACCGGCCGGTAATCCTGCAGGGTATACGCACGCAATGGTAACAGTGGACGAATGGGACGCTGCGCATTTGCCAGAGACGGGATCAGTATCAATAGAAGGCAGATCAGGCTGGTTGTTCTCATTGTTGTTCTCCTGTTTTTGGAGAATCTACACTGAACGTTGATCGGCGTCGAAGAATTCATCATCGCGCGCTTGCAGACATTCTGCCGCTGGCGAGGTTTCCGTTGATGACGTTTCCGTTGGAGATGTGGTTTCGGAGGAGAGGATTGCTCGGATCAAGGTTCGACACACCTTGCATTTCAGGAAGCAAATTCCTGGAATGCAAGGGAGTCGTCGGTGATGAATAACGCTTACGGCCTGACGTTCACGGTCAGAAACTCATCGTTAAAAAGCCCGCCGTCGTCGGCACGGCCCCAGAGCACATAGGTTCCCGGCTCGTCGAAAGTCACGCTCACTTCCACCACACCATCTTCCGGCAGCGGTTGCGGCACCCACAGCCAGCTCCAGGG
>JBBTKA010000200.1:470-10961 GCA_038059145.1 Pseudomonadota bacterium | reverse complement strand
CGAGTTCGCTGACGGGCGAGTGTCTTCCCAGGGCTTGACCTGGGGCGGGTCGAAATGCACGAGATCCTGCACCCCAACCACGGACTCCGGAGCACGATAGACATTCCAGGACAGATAGAGACCATTGTTCTTGGCGACCGTGGGCTTGGGCGGTGGCATCATCATCATTCTCTGCCGAACCGCTTCAGGCGTTGCGAACGCTGCAGCCGCTCCCCCCAGGCGCTTGATACGCGCCATGGGATCGAAAGGCTCCGGCACGCCATCGTCACTGACCCGGGTCTGGAAGCGTAATGGCTGACCGACGCTGACAGTCCGTATCTCATCGCCAATCAAGGCCACACTCGGCGGGATATTCGCCCTGATCTCCGGATCGGATGATCCTGCGCCCAGCGAGCCGGTCTCGGACATGATGATGACATTATCGATTTTGTAATCTTCCCGCAGGGTGCCATAGGCTTTGCGCGTCTGTCCGTTGGGAGACGTCACTTCCCACACCAGTTCGCCATCGCCAAAATCACCCGGGACGACAACGTCGAAAGTGAAGCGATTGCGTCGTGGCAGGAAGTGCGTGGGCTGGCCGAGGTCGGCCTCCCCCGGCGAGAAGAAGTTGTTTTCGCCAATCGGAATATCCAGCTCCTCCTCCCAGTTGTGGTTGAAGTAACCGAACGTGAGCGAAATGGTCCCGTCTTCATTCTCACGCCAGCCTTCATAGGCGACTTCGGTGTGCTGTCCGCTGGAGTACGTGTTTCTGGCCCAGGAATAGGGTTGCTCTGCGGTCACGACGGTGGAAACCAATGCCAGCGAAAGTGTGGCCAACGCGACAATACCATTCAAGAATTTATCAGTTTTCATATCTTTCCTTCTCCGGAATCGGCGGATTCATTCTCAATAGGCCATACCAGGGGTGTCAGACACAGCGGGCATCCGATGACATGATCGTTGGGCCCGAGATTGAGCACCTTGCGGCGATTTTCCATTTCCTCCATGAATTGCTCATCGGTCATGCTCACCCGGCTGCCCAGATCGATGAACATATTGGTAACCGAGCGGTTGCCTGAGCCCTGCCAGTTGCGCGCATCGGGAACGTTCGGATTGGCCTTGGTGTTATCAAAGTAGCCAGTGATGTGGAGAATCGTGCCTTTGGGCAACAAGGGCGTGTGGTCATCCGCATAGGGATACCCTCTTACCCAGTTGTGGTCATAGCCCACACAGGACAGCGTCTCTGTCGAGTAACCCCAGATTGCTTCCAGACACATGCGCTCACCGGGTGCGTGCAGGTGCGGCTCGAAGGTGATGACCTTGGTGTTTTCGGTCAGCACCTGATACGCATGCACCTCCTGATCTCTGGCATCGCCCTCTACGCTGAGGTCTACACCATTGCCCAGAACGCTGATCTGGGTTCTATACTTCGGTGTATAGCCTACGGGGTGGAAGGTGAAGCCCAACTGGAGATGTCCGGTGGTGTCCCGTCCGTTGGAGTGCATGTGCACGGAGTCAGTAAAGAACGCTGAATTGGCCTTGAGCACGGGACCCGCATCCGGGTCGAAGATGTCACCATTGCGGCCTACCTCGTGTACGGGCCAGTTGATTGCCTCACCGGGAACCACCTCACCATTCTCGTCCAGCACCTCGGTGCGCCAGATCATATGGTGGAAGATGAACAGGCCACCGACGGTATCGGACGTATCGGCACCGGTCCCCACATCGTTCACTTCCACGATTTCTACTGACTTCACATAGCGGTCTTCTTTCAACCCTGTCGGGACCATGGGTAGCTCACCCCACCAGTCAGGTCGGCCAGCCTCCATGAAGAAGTCTTCCAGATTCACAATCAGATCCGGCTCGCCCAGCTTCCACTTCGTAGTGTCGTCGAAGACCAGTGGCTTTGGCGCGTCAGCCATATTGCCCTCCGGGGATCCGGAGCGGGCCCAGGCAGAAATCGCCGCGATCTCGGCATCACTGAGTGAGGGATCATCCTTGAAGTGCTGAATTCCGATATCTTTCTCGGCATACCAGGGCGGCATGGCACCAGCACGGTCACGCAGACCCGTCTTGTACTCCATGAGCCCGGCAAACGGCGCAACCTGCTCATACGTAATCAACGGCATGGGCGCGACGCCGCCGGGCCGATGACAATTCTGACAACTGCGCTGCAGTATCGGCTCTATGTCCTTATGAAACGTTACCTCCTGAGCGAGGAGCCCAGGCGACAACAACATTGCTGGAACGGCAAGCCCAAAGACTTTGCCGAGATTGGTCATCAATCGCATGTGTAACTCCTCTTCGTTGCTGGGGTAGTAAAAGCCGGTATCCAAAACAGTGCGCCGATTAGGGGCGTTTTATGGCGAGAATTCTTCCTGATAACTGGAGAGAGCTGACTGATTTCTTTGAATCAGGGAATTGTTTGATCTAGAACAAACAATTGAAGGTCGGGAATTGGGCGATGTCCGTGCTAGGTGCAGTCAAGGCGACGAACTATTGAAGCCCAAATCCTCTCATGTCACTTGGTGCCGTATTGACATTCAGTGACACCAAAGTACACTCTTGCGGCGCCGCCTGGACTGACCACTGCGCCGCCAACACGCTGACCTGGGAACAAGAACCATGACGATAAAACTCGCAAACCTGCGCGAGCAACTGAAAGCCACCACGCGCCAGGAACTGACTCGTATAGGGCTCGATCTCTTTTTACTGCATGGTTTCGCCAACACCACCATCGATCAGATCGTGGCGCCGCTGGGCATCTCCAAACGTACCTTCTTCCGGTACTTCAAGACCAAGGAGGATCTGGTTTTCGAGTGGCAAACGCAGATGGCGCCCGCGCTGGTTTTGGAATTGAACGCCAGACCCAGAGAGGAAGCCCCCTTCAAAGCCGTCAGCGAGACTCTTTTCTCGCTGCTCACCCGTATCAACGAGAACCCTGAGCTGGCGTTCGCGCTGATGCGACTCTTGAAAGAAACCCCTTCGCTGGCCGGCAGGGATATGGAAAACCGCATGGTGTGGGAGCAGGCGCTTACCGATGCTCTCATGGAAAGAGAAGGAAGCAAGGTCATGCCTCGCCTGAAAGCCCGAATCATCGTCGGAATGGCGATGACCGCATGGACTTCGGCTCTGGACGAATGGTACGCCGGGGGAGGCAATACAAGACTTCGCCCCCTCATGGAAAAGGCCTTTGCCTTGATAAAGGAGCAGGAATAGCAATATGTCGCAGCCATCAATCGGGAAATCTCAAATGAATTCGACTCTCAACCGCATCGATGCACCCGTCCTGGGTCATGCCACGGGCCACGCACGACGTCACTGGCTCGTTGTGGCAACGTTTGGGATCGCAGCGTTGACTGCCACACTGATAATCACCTTCACCGGTTCAGGCAGCGCGGCAACGGAAGCGCCCGCCGCAGCGTTGGCCACCCCGCCTGTGCCAGCGTTGACTGTGACCAGCACCACACCCCGCGAGGTCAACTGGCCGATCGTGCTCAATGCCTCCGGGTCGGTCACGGCATGGCAGGAAGCGAGTGTCGGTGCCCAGATCGGTGGCTATCAATTGATCGAGGTGCTTGTAGACGTGGGCGATCATGTCAGCCAGGGCCAGGTCCTCGCCCGTCTCGATCCAGCCCTGCTGCAGGCAGAGGAGGCCGTGCTGCTCGCCAACCACGAACAGGCAGAGGCCAATCATCAACGTGCCCTTGAGCTGCAAAGCAGAGGCTCCATCAGCGATCAGGATGCCCTGCAGTCCATCACGCTCGCCCGAACCACGGCCGCGTCTCTCGACGGCAAACGCCTGCAGCTCCGCTATACCAACGTGGTCGCTCCTGATGATGGAACGATCAGCGCACGCACGGCGACGCTTGGTGCAGTCGTGCCAACAGGACAGGAATTGTTCCGGTTGATCCGTCAGGACAGGTTGGAGTGGCGTGGTGAGTTGACCGCCATGCAACTTGCCCAAGTCAGGATCGGACAGGAAATCACGCTGCAGTTGCCCGACGGCACTACGGCCGCCGCGACGGTTCGCCAAACCTCCCCTACTCTGGATGAAACCACGCGGCTGGCCATCGTCTATGCCGACATCGACCCGGGTAGCAATGCTCGCGCAGGCATGTACGCGGAGGGTCGCATTGAACTCGAACAGAGTGCTGCACTGGTGGTACCGGCGCAGAGCGTCATCATCCGGGACGGGCGCAGTCATGTGCCTACGCTTGCCGAAGAGGGTGAAGTCTCCACAATAGTGCTGCGCCGCGTCACGGTTGGGAGACGTGTTGGTGAGGAAATCGAGATCACCGAGGGGCTCGACGCCGGACAACGCGTGGTCGTGCAGGGCGCAGGCTTTCTCAACGATGGCGATATTGTGCGCGTTGTGCGAGGCCAAGAATGAACTTCGCCACTTGGTCCATCCGCAATCCCATCCCTGCGATCCTGCTGTTTGTACTGCTCTCCCTGGCCGGCGTATGGGGATTTCAAAATCTGCCCACGCAGAATCTGCCCGACTTCGACATGCCAATGGTCTCGGTGAACCTGTCGCAGCCCGGCGCGGCGCCCGCACAGCTTGAAACTGAGGTCGCGCGCAAGGTCGAAGATGCGCTTGCCACTCTGAGCGGGCTCAATCATCTGCACACCTCGGTGACCAATGGCAGGGTCTCGATCGGTGTGGAATTCGTGCTGGAGAAAAACCTCTCGGACGCGCTGATTGAAACCAAGAATGCCGTGGACAGCATCCGGGCCGATCTGCCGACAGAGCTTATGCAACCCACCGTCAGCGCGGCTACCAGTGTCGGCGCGCCGATATTCACCTACGCCATCGCCTCCTCTCGCATGGACGAGGAAGAGCTGTCCTGGTACGTCGACGATATCGTCGCGAAGACAGTGCTCGGTGTCACCGGCGTCGGCCGTTTCGAGCGGGTCGGCGGAGTGCAGCGCGAAGTGCTGATCGAAGTTGATCCGATACGAATGGCGTCCCTTGGGATTTCTGCCGGAGATATCTCGCGTGCGCTACGTCAGATTCAACAGGAGTCTTCCGGCGGGCGTGGACAGCTCGGCGGACAGGAGCAATCACTGCGCACCGTCGCCACGATGCAACGCGCAGAGGAACTCGCCGCATTGCGGATCACATTGCCGAACGGCCAAAGCTTCCGACTGGATCAGGTAGCCACCATAGTGGATGGCTCCGCCGAACGCGCCCAGGCCGCACTGCTCGATGGCAAACCGGTCGTTGGATTCAGTGTGTACCGTGCCAGAGGATTCGACGAGGTCACCATTGCAGAAGAAGTTCAGATTGCGCTGGAAGGTCTGCAGCAGAGCGATCCGAGCCTCGAGATGACGTATATTTCGGGCACCGTAGCACAGACTCTCGAACAATATGAAGGCTCGATGATGATGCTGCTTGAAGGCGCTATCCTCGCCGTTCTCGTTGTCTGGCTCTTCCTGCGGGACTGGCGTGCCACGCTCGTCTCCGCCGCTGCGTTGCCACTGTCCATTCTTCCTGCGTTCGCCGCGATGGCCTGGCTGGGCTATTCACTCAACACAGTCACTCTGCTCGCACTCGCGGTGGTCGTGGGTATTCTGGTGGATGACGCCATCGTCGAGATCGAGAATATCGAGCGCCACCGGCACATGGGCAAGTCGATCCGGGAGGCCACGGAGGACGCAGTCACGGAAATCGCGCTGGCCGTGACAGCCACGACCATGACTCTGGTCGCGGTGTTCCTGCCCACCGCCATGATGAGTGGCATAGCGGGACTGGTGTTCAAGCAATTCGGCTGGACCGCCGTGATCGCGGTACTCGCCTCGCTGCTTGTAGCACGGCTTTTGACACCGATGATGGCTGCGTACTTCCTCAAACCCCAACCGACCAAACCGCATGTGGATGGCCGCGTGATGCATTGGTATCTGGGGATCGTCCGCTGGTGTCTGGCGCATCGCAAGACCACGATGGCGGGCGCGACGATATTTCTGGCCGGGTCGCTGGCACTCGTGCCGATGATACAGACCGGCTTCATCCCGCCGCCTGATGGCAACTTCTCCAACGTCAGCGTGGAACTGCCGCCCGCGAGTTCCCTGGAAGATACGTTGCAGGCAGCCGAGTCAGCCAGACTGGCCATCATGAACGTCGAAGGCGTCGAACGGGTTTTCGTCACAGCAGGAGCTGCGCAGGTGGCTGGACTGGGCGGCATGCAGGCCGGTGAAGTGCGCCGGGCATCGCTGACCGTTGCACTGGCGCCCCGCGGACAACGTCCTCCGCAGCGGGAGGTAGAACGCGCCGTCCGTGAGCAACTCCTGACCGTTCCCGGCGCACGTTTCTCGATCAGCAGCGGAGGCCCGAGCGAGCGCCTGCAGATCATCCTGGCCAGCGACAATGCCGCCGCGTTGACGGCGAGTGCCCAGGCCGTAGAACGACAGTTGCGGGAAATCGACGGACTGTCGAATGTCACCTCCACCGCCAGCCTCGAGCGCCCTGAAATCGTCATTCGGCCAGATCTGGAACGCGCCGCCGAGCAAGGCGTCACGACAGCAGCCATTGGCGAGGCCATCCGCATGGCCACGACTGGCGACTTCGATCCCCAAGTGGCACGTCTCAACCTCGACAACCGCCAGGTCTATATCCGCACCCGTGTTTCCGATGCGGCGCGACAGGACATCGATACCATTGCGAACCTGCGCGTGCAGGGGCGCGACGGACTCGTGCCATTGTCCAGCATCGCGACTCTTTCTGTCGAAAGCGGTCCCCTCCAGCTCGATCGTTACGATCGGCTCCGCAACGTCACGGTATCCGCCGACCTGAGTGGCATAACAATCGGCGCCGCCCAGGCTGCCGCCGACAATATGGAAGCGATGAGAACACTGCCCTCCAATGTGCAGGTGATCCAGGGGGGCGATGCCGAAATCGTCGGCGACCTGATGTCGGGATTCGCGATGGCGCTGGTGGTTGGCGTGCTCTGCGTCTATTGCGTGCTGGTGCTGCTGTTCAGGGATTTCCTCCAGCCCGTCACCATTCTGTCAGCGATACCGCTGTCCATCGGCGGCGCCTTCCTGGCACTGCTGATTGCGGGTAGCGAACTCAGCGTTCCAGCAATGATCGGACTGATCATGCTGATGGGCATCGTCACCAAGAACTCCATCCTGCTCGTGGACTACGCGATCATGGGACGGGAGAAGGATGGGTTGTCTCTCTACGATGCGCTCGTTGACGCCTGTCACAAGCGAGCGCGGCCAATCGTGATGACGACGCTCGCGATGATTGCCGGCATGGCACCGATCGCCCTGGGTCTCGGTGCGGATGCCAGTTTCCGGCAACCGATGGCCATCGGGGTTATTGGAGGGCTGATCACCTCCACCATGCTCAGTCTGCTCGTGGTGCCGATCGTGTTCACGTATGTGGATGGGTTTGAGCGGTTGATTGGGAGGATGGCGGGGCATCGTGCTCAGTTCAACACGCGATAACCTCGACCGCGCAGACAATTGCTCAGCACCTGATTGCGCTCGCGCACTGCACTGGCTGCACCGCGAGCGCCGCCACCCACCGCTCCGGCACCGGCGGCGCGCTGTGCCGTATCGCTATTCCCGACCACGGCACCAATTGCAGCGCCCACTACCGCACCCGCAACAGCGCCTCCGGCTACCTGTCTACCTGCTTCCACCTCTTCGGCGTAGCTTTGGCACTCGGCCAGATCCTGGTTGTACTGGGCGACATTGACGCCCTGCATGTCCACAATAGGGCGGCGCTGGGCGCCAGCGCAGGCTGTCAAAACTATCAAGGGGATGACAACGAGCAATGCTTTCATGGTTTGCGTTCTCCGGGACACGTGTCTGCAGACCGCGATTCGGTCTGGCGTGCTCCGTATAACGCAGGGCTTCGGTTTTGGTTTACAGCACGGCACAAAGTCTGGCTATGCGCTGCGTATCGTCGTTCAAAGGTTGAAGAAGCACGAATCAGAAACCGCCCAAACGCTCGGCCAACATATTTTCCTGTTCAGCAAACTTACTCGGATTGCTCTTCTGTAACTGCAAAAGGTTATGAAGCTTCCAACGAATCCCCGGCAGATATTCGAGATGATCAATTCCCAACAACGACCATTCAGGCGATCCGCTGACCAGTGAAAGCAGGAAGCGTCGTTCATCGTCATCCAGCCCTTGATGAAGTTCGCGAACCATCCGATCGCGAGCCGCAAGTAAGTCTTCGAGCGATACCGGTTCCGTAGTCATGCCCTGAAAGTTGTGTTCAAAGTCGTAGCGCACGTCGCGCAGTTGCGGAAACAGCACTTCGTGGATCGGACGATTGCCGCTGGCAAGATACACAACGAAAGCGCGGCGGATACCCGGCGTGATCCCCTCGTGCGCAAACAGTTGCATCACGTCGAAGAGGTCTCGGGGATGCTGGCGATCCATCGCGGCACAGAGCTTGCCACCATAGACATCTTCCAATGACACCACAGGAATTTCCAGGTCGGCCATGAGCGTGCCCCGAGCCGCTGGTGTAAGCGACGCACGGCGAACCGGCTGCACTGTTCCACGCATCACGAAATTGGCTTCGATCTTCACCTGGATACGATCACGCCGCACCAGCAGTTTGGTCTCTCCCGCATCGGCCGGTGGTATGTGTGTCTGGAACCCACGTTTTTTCAATCGTTCCGCAGCCAGTCGGATTGCATCGTTGATGCGTGCCAATGCGTCTTCACGCGACAAGGTGTGATCGGGAAATACCAGATCGAGATCCACTGACAGACGCGGCATATCGCGGATGAAAAGATTGATGGCAGTACCACCCTTGAGCGCGAAGGTGTCGTCCGAGAATACCAGCGGCGCAACCTGCGTCAGCAGGCGCGCAGTATCGAGATAGATCTGATTCATGGTTTGAGTACCAGCAGACCATCGGCTGATTTCGCGACCCAGGGCTTTTCACCGCCCGTGGGCAACGTTGCGGGATCAAGTTTGGCAGCCCACGGTAACGAGCCTTCGCGACCGAGCTGCAGACACAGGCGCACTGTCTTGACGCTCGTGCAACGGTGCAGCAGTTCGCTCAACACGCCGGCCCGCAGGCTGTAGGAACTCTCAACGAGTTCGCGAGCCTCCTGCAATGGCTGTCGCACACCAACGTCGCTCAGCAGCTCCAATAGCGCACGCTCGGGTTCTGAAACCCGGGGCGCGTTCCTGACATTCTCGAATGGACTGACATACAGCATGGTCTCTGGCTCCTCCTTGAACAGACGGTTGCGGTGATAATCCGCAGGGAAGCGTTCGACGAACCAATCCGGCAGACGCCCCGCATCCCACCCATACAAGTGTAGCAGCGGTTGCTGAGATACGTATTGGCGCAGGCCATACCAGTCGAATGCGGACTTGCCGCCGAGATGTAGGCCATTGAGGCGCCGCTGCAGGAGCACCAAACTGGGATGGAGTGCCAGAGGATCGTTAGGGCGGCAGAAGACTCCGCGCGCCAGGCGTGTCAGCCAACCGGCGCGGACATAGTGGACGGCCAGGTCAGCGGATATACCCATTGCGGCCAGGTCGCTTGAGGTCAGCGGAGTTCCTGGGGTCAGGTTGGCGTGCAGTGTTTTTAGTTTGTTTGAATCAGTCGTAGTCATACTGCGATTGATACATTTTTTTCAAACGCGAGTCAACTTGAAATTATTGCTTTAATCGTAGTTTGGCTACTATAACTTTACATACACAAAATTATAGACAATGGTTTTAAAGGAGTTGGCAACCGGAAGGACTTTAGTCTCTACCGTAATCCTTGAGCTTGAGCGGGACTTCGGTTTGGGAATCATCTCATTTGATAACTTCAAGTACTCATTTGCTGGGTTTGGTAAACCCAATCATTCATCCACCTCCGGTATCCGTCGCACAACAACCCCCCAGCGCGCATTACGCTCCAGAGGTTCCGCTGCAAAATCCGGGTCGCTCGCTTCATTGCGATCCAGCTCCGTCCAGCGCGGAGTTCCCCCTGCCTGCCGAGAGGCGTGCAATGATTCGGCGACCTGTCTATGTCCGAGTCGATCCAGCAAATAGCCAAGACGCTGAGTAACCGGTCTTTCCATTATGGTAGACAAATCCCGAAGCTGCCCGGGATCAATCACTCTCCCCAGATCAGAAAGAACGGTCGCGATGTTGTCGATACCGCCGGAAGCCTGCGGATAGCGCAACAAGTCAAAGGCAGTGAGCGCGGCCGACGAGATTTTCATCATGCCGGTGTCCGTTTTGCGCTCCTCGATCGCGGCCTCCACTGCCCTCATCTCTTTGCGGTAGTAGAAGGCAAGCAAATTGCGCCCGGCGCGAATCCTGGGAATACGCTTGTCCGAAATGATCTGAAATTCCATGACGGCCTGGTGTGTTGCTCCATGCAGTTCCGCCGCCTTGAGAAGGCCCACATAGTAAGCCTGCCCGGAATGGCGCATCAGCGCGTCGATATACCAGGTCGGCGGTGGTGCGCCCCATGAGGCGTATTGGGGAGGCACGATGACATAAAAGCCCTGTCGAGGGCTCAACAGTGCTTTGCGA
>JBBTKA010000200.1:0-460 GCA_038059145.1 Pseudomonadota bacterium | reverse complement strand
CTTTGCGACGCTGAAGCCGTTCGGCTGCGTCGAGGAATGCGCCGTGGTCAATATCAAGCGCCTGCTCTGCTTCCTGGGCGGTAAAAACTACCCTTCCCAGCGAAAGCAGGTGATTGATGTAATTGGCTAGTGTGGGTCGCTGATCGTGAATCATGTTGTTAAATCCGCTTATTGAGCGGATATTTCTACATGATTTCACATTCAAGAGCAATTCCTCAATCACGCAGCAGCATTGCTCAACGAGTGCAGCTTATCGAGCGTATCGGGATATTTATCAACCATCAGAATCAGCGCTGCCGCCTGGGCATTGGGTTTGGAGCGGCCTTGCTCCCAGTTCTCCAGAGTGCGGGTCGATATGCGCAGATGGCGAGCGAACACCGCCCGGGACACATGCAGTCTCTCGCGCATCTCCCGAATGGCAGCGGGGTCGATCTCCAGCGGGGGTAACTCTTCAATCTCA
>JBBTKA010000199.1:0-5933 GCA_038059145.1 Pseudomonadota bacterium | reverse complement strand
GCCCAGAGATTGCCACCGCCGATGAAGTCCAGATCGCTGTGGTCGAAGTTGTCGTCGGCCCACTCATCAATGGCCACGCCTTGTGCGGGCAGTCCATACCAGTTGTTCAGATTCCTCGGGAACAGCGCCAGCACCGGAGCACCTTGATGGTGGCTCAGGTAATGCTGGCCAACTTGACCGCTGTTGTTCGCGAGCCCGTCGGGAAATTCCCGGGATTTCGACAGCAGCAGCAATCGCGTATTTTCGTAGGTATGACTGGCCAGCAACACCGCGTCGGCTGGCTGGAACATCACCTGGTTGCCACTGAGGTACTCCACGCCCGTCACCCGGCCGTCGGCATCGTTGACGATCTTCAGCACGCGCGCGTGGGTGACCACTTTCAGCAACCCTGACTTCATCGCCTCCGGAATGGTAGTGACGGCGGTAGAACTCTTGGCCGCCGCGTGACAACCGCCGCGGTCGCAGAAACCGTGATAGAAACAACCGGGCCGGTTACCGTAGATCTCGGTGTTGATCGCGGCAGGCCCCTGGAAGGGATTCCATCCCAGCTGACGCGCGGCCTCACTCATCATGTCGGTGAATCCCGAGCTGCGCAGGCCCGGCATGGGATACGGCCTTGAACGTGGCCCTTCGAACTGACTGCCATTGGGCTGCAGCGTGCCTTTGATGTTGCCGGCATAGCCCGAGACCCCCAGCGCGTACTCGACGCGGTCGTAGAAGGGTTCGAGATCGTCATAACTGATCGGCCAGTCTTCTACCGTCGAGTCAGTCGGGAGGCGATGAGCCCCGTAGCGATTGGTAGTCTCGCTCACCGTCTTGAAGTCCCAGGGGTTGAGGCGCCAGCTCTGCGCCCAATAGTGCAGCGACGTGCCGCCCACGCCGTTCATCATCGGATGTCCGCCGCCCTGCACGGCCTCAAAGTTGATATTGGCGCGGGAGGTCGGGATTTCGCTCTTGGCCTTGGGCACTGCCTGTGGCCAGTCGCGGATATTGTTGCGAATCTCGTCCGGCGCAAAGTCGCGGGTGGTCATCCAACCGCCAGCCTCAAGCCCGATGACATTCAATCCGGCGCTTACGAGCGGCAACACTGCAACGCCGCCGACGGCGCCAAGCCCGATCACAACCACATCAGTTCTGGGAAGATTAGTGGCCATGGGAGGCACCTCCTGCTGGAGCAGTTACGGGATCCTTGGTATGAGTCGGCATGTCATAGGCTGATTGCCGGCTGGGCGCCAGATCTTTACCAAGACGGACATCTTCCGGCGTGGACATGACTCGCACGCCAGGATAGCCAAGCAGATCCCAACCGACGAAGTCACGGTTGCCGCCATAGTAAGGATCACTGAAAGTACCCTCGATGGTGTGAGTCCGGACCAGATTGAAGAAACCCGCATTCAGCATCGGGAAGTCGGGGATGGCGCTCTGCGTCATCGCCTCGATGATGGCATCCTGTTCGACCGAGGCCAGCAGGTGAAATGCACTGCCTCCGGACTGGTTGGCGTACTCATCCAATGCCGCGAGTCCTACGGCATACTGTTCACGCGAGCCTGCCATTGCACCGGTCAGCCCTCGGTCAATGAAGTGTACCGCGCGCGCTTCGTGTGCCCCCGGAGTACCGTCGTCGCTCGGCAGAATGCGCGACGCAAACGCATCCAATGCGGCGCTCTCTGCAGCCGTGAGGGTCTCGAATGCTTCGAGGACGTGGATACGGGCCGGAGTGGCCACAGGGTCCGAGGTCTGCGCAATGATGGAACCGCTGCCTGCGGTCATCAGCGCCGCCCCGCTCAATCCAACTCCTTTGAGGAGATTCCGACGGGAGAGCACTGGCTCTTCGTTGTTCCCGACCGCATGCCCGGGATTCTTGTTCTTATTATTCATTCTTATTGTTCCTCACCAGCGGTCATGCCGCTTCGTGCGTTCAAAAAAAGAGGGACTTCCACACAGCGCTACCTTACCAGCAATCAGGCAAAAGAAAACGCCCCGATCGATGAACAACTTTACAAGGTCGTCGGGGTAGTGGAGCACGTGCGAAAAAGACATACTATTCACTCGATCGCCAACAACACGGAGAAATAACAATGAAAACGATCCGCACCGCACTCGGGCACCTGCTGGGGGCGACACTGCTGCTCCTGAGCTGCCTCCCCGCCTGGTCCGCCGAGATTCCGGAAACGATCCTCGTGAGCAGCCGCGCCTTCGAACACAACACCGATATACCGCTGCGCTACTCCGCGTACGGCGACAACATCGCGCCCGACATCTCCTGGCTCAACCTTCCAGAAGGCACGCGTCAACTCGCCCTGATTCTCGATGATCCCATCGTCGGGTTTCAGCCTTTCGTACACTGGGTGGCCTACAACATTCCCGCGACAGCAACAGGCCTGCCAGAAGGCCTCTCTGCGGACGCCATCGTCACCCACCCCGGCCTGGAAGGCATGATCAACGGCGCCAACGGCACCCGCCGCACCGGCTACTTCGGCCCGCGACCAGCTGCGGATGGCAAGGTCCACACCTACAACTTCCGCATATATGCCCTGGACCACGAGCTGAATCTCGCCGACGGACTCAACAAGCAGTCGCTGCTAACCGCCATGGAAGGGCACATCCTTGCGACAGGACTGCTGACGGGGAATTATCAGTACACCGAGTAATCCATGTGGGAGCGAGCCCGCTCGCGATCAAAGCTCGCTCTCACCACGTCCCTCCACTCAAAATCTCCATTTCCTGAACTTGACGGACTCTGGTAGATTCCAATCGGTGCTAGCGGATCAATCGATCAATCTGTGTACTGACGCATGACATGAACCACGAAATAAAAGTTGACGGAACCATCGCTCCAGGCAACAATTCAACTACGACTCCCCCCCTGTTAGGACATTAAATTGTCTGTAGCTTGGGGCGAAAAAACCGCCCGCTAAGGCGGTTTTTTCATTTCTGGCCTAAGGATGGTGCCTTGAAATCGATAATTTACGTAGATGGCTACAACCTTTTCTACGGCAGTCTCAAGTACAGTCAAGATAAGTGGCTGGATCTCAAAGCCCTGTTCTTCGACCGTGTGCTATATGCCCAGAACCCTGCTTCTGAACTCGTCGCTATCAAATTTTTCACAGCCGACATAAAAGCCAAAATCGCCAGCAATGGCACGGCTGCCCAAATGGCACAACAGACCTACCATCGAGCATTACTGCAGCTATATCCTGAGCACGTACAAATAATCAAAGGCTATTACAGCCTTGAAAAGGCACGATTGCCCTGCTACCAACAACCGCCCGATAAAACAAAGCATGTGGACGTTTGGAAACTCGAAGAAAAACAAACAGACGTGAACATGGCGCTGGAGGCGTATCGAGATGCCATGAAGGAGCGAGCAGACCAGATAGTAATAGTTTCCAATGACACCGATTTAGCTCCAGCCCTGGCTGCTCTGCGAGAAGACTTCGGCATGCGCTTGCAAATTGGGGTGGTAATACCGATCAGGGCATCGAGTCATCACAGACCCGGCAATGAACAATTGAGCAAATTTGCTGACTGGACTCGCAGGCATCTGACGGACATAGAACTTGCAGAAAGCCAATTGCCTCAAACTATCCCAACACGCAAGAAACCTATTGTGAAACCGAGGTATTGGTAAGCCACATGAGTGAGTTGCAAATCTAATCGCCAGCGTTTTTTTATTGGAAAGGCATCCGCCCCACCAACCTCGCCACCGCCACAACTGCCTGATCCGGGTCGTGCGTCACCCCTTCCCAATAAGAAATGATTTCCAGCCCAGCTGCAGCATCCCGCAGCGCACCGGGCGCGGCCCGAAACGCCGAACCGCTCGGGCCGGCAACCACGTGCTCCGTCGCCAGGTGCACCTCGCACAGCAGATAACCGCCCGGCCGCAACTGCCGCAGCGCCGCGCTCACCAGGTCCAGGTCCAGATAGCGGATGATGACCATCAGATCGGCAAGTGGAATATCAGCGGGAAGACCATCGTCCAGATCGTGCTCGATCCAGCGGATACCGGCGTCGTGATCGCTGCGCGTGCTCCGCGCCCGGTTCAGCGCCTCGGCAGACACATCGATGGCATCGACCTGATAGCCGAGGCCAGCCAGATAGAAGGCGTTACGACCTGCGCCGCACGCAATATCCAAAGCTCGCAGGGGCTCGTTCGAAGTCTTCGCATTCAGCTGTTGCGCCAGAATTCCCGGCACATTTTCGATCAGAAACGCAGCCGGATGGTCGCGTTCGGCGTAGGCCCCTTCGCGGTAGCGCTCGTCCCATTTCTCGCGATCTGCCTGACTCATCTTTAATACCCCGACATAATCGCATCACCATTCAACAGCTCTGTCGCGCTGCCGACATCGGCGAAAATTGTGCTCCCAAGCAGCAGCCCGATTGCCACCTTATTAAAGTTGTCCGGACTGTAGTTCAGGTCCTCCGTGCCGTCAAACTACCCGCCCTTCACATCTCTTTCGGGAATGCAGAAGGGCGGGAGGCGGAGGGGCAGACTCCGTTGATCCATGTCACAGCCTGCGCCCAATTTGTCGCCTACAATTCAGCTCCCGTTCAGGGCAAACAGGCGAAGATCTGCATGCCTGTCCTCGCATTCAAAGCCCCTGCTCAACTCCATTTCCTGCAGGCGCCAGACTTGACCAAGAGTGACAGGGCATATACTCTTGCGCCAGTTTTATATAAGTGCGGAAATCCCGGCCAATTGGTGCCAAAAACAGCTGCTGGCGGGTATACAGACTACAAGACACGATTGTTGGAGAGCAGAAAGTGATAACAAGAAAGCTGTTGGTTTCATCGATTATTGCAGGGATCGGCACCCTGATGTGCGCGTCAGTGGCCTTTGGCCAGACTGGCACGGACGTCAGCCAGGGCGACTGGCCGGATTATAACGGCAACATGGCCGCCCAGCGCTACTCACCGCTTGACCAGATCAATGCGGAAAACGTCAACACAATGAAGTTGGCCTGGCGCTTCTCTACCGCGAATTTCGGACCGACAGCTGACTTCAACAACCCGTCCACCCCACTCGAAATAGACGGCATACTCTACGCCCACGTTGGCACTACTCGCGATATCGTCGCTCTTGATGCCACCACCGGCCAGGTGCTGTGGTTGTGGCGCCAGGACGAAGGTAAGCGATTCAGCGATGCGCCACGCAAAGGCGCCGGCCGCGGCCCAGCCTTCTGGACCGATGGTGAAGAAACACGCGTGATGAGCATCACTCCAGGCTTCCACCTGGTGTCCTTGGACGCCAAGACTGGATTGCCAGACCCGAACTTCGGCGAGAACGGTATCGTGGACCTGATGGACGGCCTGCGTAATGCTGACGACTTCGAAGATGTCGATATCGGCGCATCTGCTCCTCCCTTCGTCATGAATGACGTGATTGTTGTCGGCCCTGCGCACCGCGTAGGCATGCGCCCCCGCTCCAAGTCCAACGTGAAGGGCGACGTGCGCGGCTACGATGCACGCACTGGCGAGCACCTCTGGACCTTCAAGACAATTCCCGAGCGCGGCGAAGTCGGTATTGAAACCTGGCTGGACGAAGGCGTGGATTTCACCGGTAACGCGGGTGTATGGGCGCCAATGTCAGGTGATCCTGAACTGGGCCTGGTCTATCTGCCAGTTGAATCTGCAACCGGTGACCGTTACGGCGGCGACCGCCCGGGTGACAACCTTTTCGCGAACGCACTGGTCGCTGTGGATGTGAAGACTGGCGAGCGCCGCTGGCACTATCAGATCATCCACCACGACATCTGGGACTGGGACAACCCCGCTGCCCCGATTCTGGCGGACCTGCCCGACGGCAAGAAGATTGTCATGCAAGTCACCAAGCAGTCCTGGGTCTATACCTTTGACAGAGAGACTGGCGAGCCAATCTGGCCGATCGAAGAGCGTCCAGTGCCTGCTGGTGATGTTCCTGGCGAGTGGTACTC
>JBBTKA010000198.1:0-5163 GCA_038059145.1 Pseudomonadota bacterium | reverse complement strand
AACAGCACTTTAAATCAACAGAGGAGGGCCACATAGAAAACAGAGAGTGAAAATCAACGTATCACGATAACAAGGAGACCATAGTTTATGCCTAATGCATTCCAAGTTGTTTATCACAATATTGATCAATCAGCCGCCTTGTCAGAAAAAGTTGCCAAGCGCATTGAGAAATTACAACGCTTCAGCAACGACATTATTGGCGGTCGCGTCGTGCTGGATTCTCCTCACAATAATCATCAGAAGGGTAAGGTATTCAGTGTCACCCTTGAGATCCATACCTCTGGCAAGGAGGTCATCGTCAAGCAGGATCAGCACGACAGAGCGGCGCACGAAGATATTTATGTTGCTGTCCGCGATGCCTTCAATGCCGCAGAGCGACAATTGAAGTCCCTGGGCCGCAACCCGCGCAAGAGTACCCTTGCTGCAGAGAACTTTGCAGTGCTCCCGGAGACCGCTGAGGATGATACCGACGACTTCGACGATGACGATGATGAACTGGTCACGCGTGTCGCCTGACCCGTCAATAACGCTTACGGAAACTTTTCATGCCATTAAGTCAGCAAGACAGAACTGAACTCGAGGCCGCGGCGTTTCGGCGCCTGCTGCAGCATCTCGACGACAACAAGGATGTGCAGAACATCGATCTCATGAACCTCGCCGGCTTTTGCCGCAACTGTCTTGCCAAGTGGTATGCGGCGGCGGCGCAGGAGAGGGGGCTTGGGGTCGATTACGATCAGGCGAGAGAGATTGTCTACGGCATGCCATATGCCGAGTGGAAGGAAAAGTTTCAGAAACCCTGACGAGCCATTGATTGTGGGAGCCTGCCTTGCAGGCGATTTGTTGAAGCAACTGCCATGCTTCGAGAGATCGCCTGCAAGGCAGGCTCCCACAAGCGTGGCTCTTACACAGGTGGCTCTCACATTCAACCCGCGTCCACATTGAAGAGCTTGTTGCGCACCAGATGTCGATACTCGTTCGGCGTGATGGTGTTGATGCGCTTGAACAATGACGAGAAATAGCTCGTGTCCTGATAACCCACCGCGAAGGCAATTTCCGCAATGCTCAGATTGCTGAGCTTCAACAAGGCCTTGGCCTGTTCCAGCCGCACCTCCTGCAGGTATTGCAGAGGTGTCTTGCCAGCCGCCAGCCGGAAGCGGCGATTGAATGAGCGCACACTGATGTCGAAGCGCTTCGCCAACTCCTGCAGCTGCACATCGCGCTGATAATTTTTCTGCAACCACTCCTGGATCTTGATGATCTGCTCGTCGTGATGGGTGTTCTTTTCTTCGCTGGCCAACAGCATCGATTCATAGGAGCGCTTCAATTCATGCGTGAAGTGATGCGCCACTTCATCCGCTGACTGGGTTGTGAAGAGCATCTCCACGAAATGCAGCATCACATCGCGAACCGCGTTGACGCTGCCCGTGCAGTAAAGCCGGTCGGCGTGAGTGATAAAGCGTTTGCGCTGCAATTTGACGCGGGGATAGCGCTTCTGGAAATCGTCGAAATAATACCAGTGAGTGGTGGCGTTGCGCCCGTCCAGCAGGCCGGCCTCCGCCAGTAAATAGCTGCCTGTTCCTACACTGCAAATGGTGGCGCCCTGCGCGTGCTGAGTTGCCAGCCATGCAGTGATGGCGGGGTGGCTTCTAACGATCGCATTGGGATTGCCCCACAACGCCGGCACGAAAATCAGATCGGTATGGGGTATGGCAGCGATGCTTGCAGCGGGCAGAATGTCGATGCCTCCGCTCATGGTCACGAGCGCGCCGTCATGGCTCGCCACCACGAAACTGCGTCGCTCCGCACGGCGGTTGCGGATGCGCGTTATGACGTCGGCCGCATGCAGCATCTCCAGAGGGATGGTGATGCTGGAGGCGAGAGCCTCGTCAATGGCCAGCAGGGTTGCGTGTTTCACGAGTTTCCCGTGTATCTGACATCCAGTACATACCAGCTGCGGAGCCCGCCAGGCGTGGAGATCTCCACCTCAGTGTCTGCAGGTTTGCCGAGCAGAGCACGTCCCAGAGGGGCATCCACACTGATGTAACCAGGCTGCTCTCCAATTTCATCTCTGCCCACAAGACGATAGTGATGTTCTACGCCGTCATCATCTTCGACGCGCACATAGGCACCGAAGTAGATGCGACTGGTATCGGCAGGAGGCTTGTCTACTATCGTCAATACTTCGAGACGTTTGCTCAGGTGGCGGACGCGTCTGTCGATCTCGCGCAGGCGCTTCTTGCCATAGATATATTCGGCATTCTCCGAGCGATCGCCCAGTGCGGCAGCATCACTGACAGATTGCGTGACCTTGGGACGTTCCACCTTCCACAGATAATTCAATTCGTCACGCAGGCGTTTCTCGCCTTCGGCAGTGATGTAGTTGGAGACGCTGGGGAGAGGTTTTTTTTCCGCTGACATGTGACGCTTATCCGATGTTCATACGAGGTATTTGTGCAGGGCACCATAGCCGATTTTGCGGGGCTTGGCACCTGGGGCCTCTCAGCTCTGCTCCAGGCGCAATGGCAACTGGCGACTGCGCGGGTTGTTTGTAAAGGCGGCGGTGGCCGATGAGGAGCCGATGGGTTCCAGCTTGACGCCCAGGCCCAGCAGGCGCACCGGACGCTTGCCGCGCGCATGACCTTCGGTGCACAGCGCGACGTAACCTTCCAGATCGGTTTCACAGGAAATCGCCTCCACCGTCGTGGTGACGAAATCTTCAAACTTGATCTTCATGTATTTCTTGCTGATGCGGTATTCCTCTTCCACGCGCTTGAGCCGCTGCAACAGTTGCTCGTGCAGTTCCGGCAGGCGCTCCAGACACGCCTCCAGCGACGGCAGGTCGGTGATGTAGGTGTTCTCGACGCTGAGGGATTTGCGGGTCCGATCGGTCGACACCTCGCGCTCGTCGATGCCCCGGCACAAGCGATAGAGCCCGGTGCCAAAACTGCCAAACTGGGCGACGAGGTCGACCTCACTCAGTGCGCGCAGATCGCCACAGGTCTGGATGCCCAGCGAGTGCAGGCGTCCGGCGGTCACCTTGCCCACGCCAAACAGCTTCTTCACGGGCAGCGCTTTGACGAACTCGTCCACTTCGTGCGGTTTGACGACGAATTGCCCGTCCGGCTTGTTCCAGTCGCTGGCAACCTTGGCGATGAACTTGTTGGGCGCGATCCCTGCCGACAGTGTGATACCAATTTCCTCGCGGACCCGGCGCCGTATTTCCTGCGCAATCAGTGTGGCGCTGCCCTGACAGGCCGTGGCATTGGTCACGTCGAGGTAGGCTTCATCGAGGGAAAGCGGCTCGATCAGCGCTGTGTAATCCTGAAAGATGGCATGTACCGCAGCGGACGCTTCGCGATACTTGTCCATGCGGGGAAAGATCACGATCAGGTGCGGACATTGCCGCAGGGCGGTCGCCATCGGCATGGCCGAATGAATGCCAAACTTGCGGGCCTCGTAGTTGCAGGTCGCGACGACGCCGCGTTGCTGCGGACTGCCGCCGACGGCCACCGGAAGGCCGACCAGCGCCGGGTTGTCGCGGGTTTCGATCGCTGCGTAGAAGCAGTCACAGTCGGCGTGGATGATTTTGCGGGGAGCGCTCATGGGCGCCATTGTATTCGAAAGGCAACTTCAAAGCCTTTGGGAGCGGGCCCAGCCCGCGATTCAGTGCTACGCGCTGTCGTGGGCTGGGCCCGCTCCCACAGTGCAGATCCTTATGGAGAGAAAGTACGATCAGCCGTTACGCTTCTCGAAGTCCTTCATGAAGTCCACCAGTTTCTGGCAGCCTTCCACCGGCATCGCGTTGTAGATGGACGCACGGATGCCGCCGACCAGACGGTGACCCTTCAGCGCGTACAGGCCCTGCTTGTTGGCTTCGCTGACGAAGGTGTCAGTCAGCTCGGGCTTGGCGATGTTGAAGGTCACGTTCATCACTGAGCGGTGATCCTTGTGCGCAGAGCCGATGTAGAAGTCGGTGCCGTCGATGGCGTCATAAATCAGCTGCGCTTTCTTCTCGTTCTGCACTTCGATGGCGTCCACGCCGCCTTGCTCCTTCAGCCATTCCAGCACCAGCATCATCATATAGATGGCGAAGGTGTTGTTGGTGTTGTAGAGCGAATGGTTCTTCGCGTACACGGAGTAGTCGAGCAGTGAAGGCGTGTAGGGCAACGCGTGGCCGAGCAGATCTTCGCGGATCAGCACCAGCGCCATACCGGCTGGGCCAAGGTTCTTCTGCAGACCGGCGAAGATCACGCCGAACTGGTTGTAGTCGAGCTTGCGTGACAGCAGCTCGGAGGTCATGTCCGCCACCAGCGGGATGCCGCCTGTGGTGGGGAACTGGTGCCAGCGGGTCCCGAAAATAGTGTTGTTGCTGGTGATGTGCACGTAGGAGGTGTCTGCATCCAATGCTTGCGGATCGAAGGCGGGGATGCGATCGAAGTTGGTTGCTTCGCTGGTGGCGGCGCAGATGACGTTGCCATAGCGTGACGCTTCCTTGCGGGCGAGCATCGCGAAGTTGCCTGAATCGACATAGGCAGCCTTGTGCGCGGGCTTCAGGTTCAGCAGGTTCAGCGGGATGGCCGAGAACTGCATCTGCGCGCCGCCGTGGACGTACAGAATCTTGTAGTTGTCGGGAATGCCGGAGAGTTCCTTGAACAGGGCATCGGTCTTGTCGATGACGGCATCGAATTCCTTGCAGCGGTGGCTGATCTCGATGAGACCGGCGCCCATGCCTTGAAAGTCGAGGAATTCATCGCGCGCCCTTTCCATTACAGACGTTGGCAACATGGCCGGACCGGCCCCGAAGTTAAATACGCGTGTCATAGTGGTTTCCTAGGTTACAAGTTTAAAAACTGGTTTGTTCTGGGTTTGAGGCTGGGTCAGGAGTGCGGGTTTGGCGGGGGTGTGGGGTTCGCAGGTGTGACACGCCGTGAACCCGTCCATGGGGGCTCGCCTTCGCCATCCATGGCTCAGGACGGTCACACCTGCGAACCCCACACCCCCGCCAACCCCGCACACCTGCCCCTCAAGTCCAGTGGCAGCGTTTGGCTGCGGGCTACTTCAATTTTGTTGCGGCGGGCGAGCAGTTCTCTGCCTGCCGGTTACTGCAATCTTCGGGAAGCGGGTGGTCTCTCGGCCGCTGTGACCGTCCTGAGCCATGGATGG
>JBBTKA010000197.1:5110-6301 GCA_038059145.1 Pseudomonadota bacterium | reverse complement strand
TCGAGTTTGTTGATCCCGTGGCTGCGTAGTCGCAGCAGCCGACGGTAGATCCTGTCGTCGTTCGTCGTGATCATTCCCCCCTCTCCGGCCGCGATCGCCTTGACCGGATGGAAGGAAAACACCGTCATCAGCGAGTACACGCAGGACCCGACGCGCTCGCCGCTCGGATACCGGGCCCCGAGCGCATGGGACGCGTCCTCGATCACGACCGCACCTGCGCGATCGGCCGCAGCCCGGATGGCCGGCATGTCGCACGGCAACCCAGCGAAGTGCACCGGCGCCACGGCGCGCACATCGCGTTCACGCACCAGCGTCTCCTCGAGAGACTCGGGAGACATGTTGATCGTCCGCGCATCGATGTCGGTGAAAACGGCGCGGCCGCCGGCGTACAGCGCGGCGTTCGCGGTGGCAACGAAGGTAATGGCCGACGTGACGAGGGCGTTTCCCGGACCGACATCGGCGCAGAGCGATTCATCCACCGCCTTCATCCGTTGTTCCTTGTCGATGGCGCCGTGTTCAACGGTGGCCGATGCCAGGTCCTCGGAGGGGAGGCCGTTTTGCAGCACCAGCAGCGCACACTCTCTTCCGCTCAACTCCGCCAGCAGGGTTTGCAGGGCAGGCAGCAAGTCTCGAGGATCTTCGGCATCACGCAATCGGTCGCTCCAGGAGCGCAACGCCTCCACGGCATCGGCATGCTCTTGCGACTGTCGGGACTTCTCACGCAGCGATGCCATCAAACTGGCAATGATGATATTCACCACCAGCATCGCCAGCAGCAACAAGGCATCCTGGTGAAAATCGATCGTGAAGGTGCGAAGAGGAGGAACGAAAGTCCAGTTGAAAGCCATCAGGGCAATCAGACTGACCACGAGAGTGATGCGCACTGACAGCCAGATGGCGGCTATCGCGGAGGTCAATACCAGTATCAATCCGAGATTGCTGAGCCCCAATTGCGCGCTCAGCAGCCACATCGCCGTCCAACCGAAGACCCAGACGAGGAGCCCGGGCAAATTCGAGCGCGATACTGAGAATGACCTCATGCAATTCACCAATGTCATGCGCCAGGGGTATGCACCTTGTCTGTATCGCAGTATGTGGTGTCTTCGAGTCGTTTAGTGTAGTTGTTGAGGATGCGCATACCTTCCGCCGGTTTGACCACGCCCGCCTCGATTTTGCGGCGGATCAGTTCGG
>JBBTKA010000197.1:727-5100 GCA_038059145.1 Pseudomonadota bacterium | reverse complement strand
ATCCAGATCGCTCGGCACATACTGCACCTGCGACAGCATGTCCTTGATGCTGATGGCCTTGATGGTCTCCTCGATCCAGAAATTGCCCGGCTCGTCGGCGCTGGCATAAATGTGCGCCTCACCAACAGGGCCCAGCAGATTATGCGCGTCGCCCAGAATCTCCTGATAGGCGCCCACCAGAAACACGCCAATGTAGTAGGGTTTGTCGGGCTGATACTCGTGCAATGGCAGCCAGCTCTTGTTGGCGTGAGAGGACACGTACTGATCGATCTTGCCGTCGGAGTCGCAGGTGAGGTCAACCACTTGCCCTCGGCGCGTCGGCTCCTCGTCCAATCGGTCGAGTGGCATCACAGGGAACACCTGGCCGATGGCCCAGTGGTCGAGCATCGACTGGAACACCGAGAAGTCGCACAGATACAGATCGGTGAGCTGGGTCTCCAGCTCCGCCTGCTCGGCCGGGGCCGGGTTCAGATGCAGAGCGGTGAATTTGCGCAGTACCTTGCGGCAGATGCTCCAGTACACACTTTCGACATAAGCCAGCGACTCCATGTCGAGATAGCCAAGCCGCGACAGTTGGCCCGCCTCCATGCGCGCATCCTGCGCATCGTGAATCACCTCCATCAGCAACCCGCGCGACCGCACCGCCTTGGCCTCCTTCAACGCGGCTTCCATACGCTGCACGACCGGAGCAGGGACAGCGGGGGGCTCGCACTTGGGTGGATTGTCCGGCTGATGCACGCCGATCACCGGCACCACCAGAATGGAGTGATGCGCCGTGATCGCGCGACCACTCTCGGAGAGCAACGTCGGCATGGGCACACCGCGCTGCTCGCAGATTTCCTTGACGGTGAAGACGATGACGTTGGCATATTCCCGCAGCCCGTAGTTGATCGAGGATTCCACCTCTTCGTACTCGCCACTGTGGCTACTGCCATGCCCTGCACCGTGACCACTCCCGTAGTTGCCGCCATAGTTCACGCCGAGGCCACCGCCGACATCGAGATACTTCACCTTGACCCCGCGCAAATGCAGATCGGCATAGAACTGCGTGATCTCGCGCACCGCAGAGCGCAGGGCCTGGGTGTCGGCAATCTGGCTGCCAAGGTGGAAATGCAGCAATTCCAGACAGTCACTACTGCCGCGCTTCTCCAGTTCATGCACCAGCTGCACCAGCTCGGGAACCGTGAGGCCGAACTTGGAGCCAGAGCCACCGGACTCGAACCAGCGGCCTGAGCCGCGCGTGGAAAGCTTCAGGCGCACCCCCATGCGCGGTGCCTTGCGCGGGCTCTCCACCGCCGCATCGCGGGGCAGCTCGCGCTGATCTGCCAGCACCAGCAACTGCTCGAACTCGGAATATTTCTCGATTACCGGCAACACCTGCTGCCCCAGCTGCTGGGCGTTGAGCATCAGTGTCAGCATGGAGTGATCCTTGACACCGTTGCACAGCATCAGGATGTCATCGCCGATCAGTGCGAGCGTCGCCATCAGTTCGGCACGCGAACCACACTCCAAGCCCAGGTTGAACTCTTTGCCGGCGTCCATGACCTCGGCGACCACCTCATGCAGCTGATTCACCTTGATCGGATAAATGGTGCGGTATTCGCCGGTGTAACCCGCCTCGGCGATGGTCTCGCGGAAGGTCTGGTTGAGACGCCGCACGCGTGCGCTGATGATGTCCTGAAAGCGTACGATCAACGGGAATGTGCAACCTTCTTTGACGGCCGCGTCGATCACCTCGGTGATGTCGATCTCCAGATCACTGCCAGGGATTGGCTTGACCGCCACATGCCCCTTGTCATTGACGCCATAGAAGCCGGCGTTCCAGCTCTTCATGGCATAGAGTTCCTCAGCGGCGGCAGGGGTCCAGGCTTTCTTCGGTGCGGTATTATCGATCACGTTGTTTTCCTTGAGTGCATCCTGTGGGAGCGGGCCTCGCCCGCGATGACTGTTCGTGGCACAGATCTCGCGTGGCACAGATCTCGCGTGGCACAGATATCGCGGGCAAGGCCCGCTCCCACAGTGTTCTTTTTTATTTAGCCCGAGGGCTGCTGGCGGCGTACAGGCACAACAGTTCTATGGCAATCTGGGCTGCGGCCAACGCCGTGATTTCGGCGTGATCGTAGGCAGGTGCCACTTCAACCACATCCATGCCCACCAGATTGATACCGATGAGCCCGCGAATAATCTCCAGCGCCTGATACGAGGACAACCCTCCCGGTACCGGCGTCCCTGTCCCCGGCGCGAAGGCCGGATCGAGACAGTCGATGTCGAAGGTCAGATAGACCGGATTCTGCCCCACTCTCGCTCGTATCTGCGCAATTGCAGCATCGCAACCCTGTCGATGAACATCGGATGCCGAGAGTATCTGATAGCCGAGAGTATCATCGTTGGTCGTGCGAATGCCGATCTGAATTGACTGCTCTGGCAGCACGATGCCCTCTTTTGCAGCCTTGTAGAACATAGTGCCGTGATTGATGCCTTCGCCTGAAGACGGCCAGGTGTCGGTGTGGGCATCGAAGTGGATAAGACTGAGCGGCCCATGGACTTTGGCGTGGGCACAGAGGCTGGGATAGGAAATGAAGTGGTCACCCCCGAGCAGCAATGAGGCCGCGCCAGCCTCCAGGATGCGGGCCACATGTTGCTCGATATGAGCCACACCCAACAGGCCGCCACCGCTGTGATTCTCGCAATCGCCATAATCGATGACAGCCATCTCCGCCAGCGGATCCTTCTTCCACGGCCAGGGACGCTCCCATGCAAGCGACAGCGATGCGTTGCGTATGGCGCGCGGCCCGAGTCTGGCCCCCGAGCGATTGGTCGTGGCGATGTCCAGTGGCACCCCACTCACGGCGACGTCCACGCCAGTGAGATCACGCGAGTACGGCACGCGGAAGAAACTGCCCGCGCCGCCGAAACTGTGTGAGCCGACCATCCCCGAGCCAGGCTTGCCGACGATGGCGTTGTCCCAGCTCTGTCTGTGCTGCTCTGTCGAGCCTTTGTCAGTCATCGTGAGTCACTCCGGTTATATCGCTATGTGTGCGCTTGAACTGCTCGTAAACATTGCTCAGCGCTCCAGCCGCAGCAGCGACGGCGTACTGGCGGGTGCGCGTCGATACGGCGTGTGTTGTTCGAACTCGTACCCCAGCGCCAGCAGACGCGCGTCTGTGAAGGCTGCACCGAGCAACTCGATTCCCAGCGGCAACCCCTCCGCTGTGAATCCCATGGGCAGCGACAAGGCCGGCAGCCCGGAATGGGCGCTGAGGCTGCAGTTGTTGCCCGGCTGCGACTCGCCGATCACAACCGGCAGCGCGCCAACCGGCGGGTACGCGAGCAGCTCCAGATTCTGCGCCTGCATCGCGGCTTCCACGGCAGCGCGCAATTCTTCGCGCGCAAGCAAGGCAGCGCTGTAGAGCGCAGGGTCCTGCGTGCCAGCGGCACTGCGGGTGACCAGCCCGTCCACGGCCTCGTGGTGCAGGCCGGTGGCAACGATGGCCTCCAGGCTGGTGTAGTCAGTGCTTCCGAACTCGGCGAGCCAGGCATTCAAGTCGCTCTCAAATTCCTGCCCGATCACGCCGGAACGCGAAATGAGATCGCTGAAATTGGGGATGCGGACGTCCACGACCACCGCTCCCAGCGCTGTCATCTGCTCCAGCGCCCCGTCCAGCAACGCCTGCACCGGAGGTTGCGCGGTGTCGTAATAGTCCAGCAGACGTCCGATGCGCACGCCCTGCAGCGAGGCCTTGCCCAACTGCTCGCGGAAGCGCGGCGGCTCGCGCTGTTGCATGGGAGCAGTCGCCGGGTCCAGGGGATCGTAGCCGACGACGATGTCCAGAACCACGGCCAGGTCGGTGATGCTGCGCGCCAGCGGGCCGGCGACGTCCTGCGTACTGGAGAGCGGCATCACTCCATAGATGCTCGACAATCCCTTGGTGGGGCGCAGGCCGACCAGATTGTTGAAGGCGGCGGGGATGCGGATTGAACCGCAGGTGTCGGAGCCCATACCAATGGTTGCGAAGCCTGCGGCAATGGCGGCCGCCGAGCCACCGCTGGAGCCACCGGGGATGCGGGTCAGATCGTAGGGGTTGCGGGTCTGCCCTCCCAGCGAGCTGATGGTGGTGATGCCATACGCGAACTCATGCAGGTTGGCCTTGCCGAGGATCACGGCCCCGGCATCCAGCAGACGCTGCACCTGCGTGGCGTTGGCATCGGGAATGAAATCGGCCAGCGCCTGCGAACCGCCGCTCGTGGGCATGTCCAGAGTCGCGTAGTTGTCTTTGAGAATGACGGGAATGCCGTGGAGCGGGCCGCGCGGGCCGGTCCGACGGCGCTCCTCGTCCAGCGCCTGTGCCTGCTCGCGGGCCTGCGGATTCAGA
>JBBTKA010000197.1:0-717 GCA_038059145.1 Pseudomonadota bacterium | reverse complement strand
ATCTTGGTGTTGAGCGCCGGACCTTGATCGTCGAACGCTTCGATGCGCGCCAGCGACGCGGCAACCAGTGAAGCTGCCGTCAGCTCGCCTTTCTCCATGGCCAGCTGCAGATCGCGGATGCTGGCTTCGCCGATGTCGGGCAGCTGCGCCTGTACGGGAAACGTTACCGGCAGCACAAGGACCAGAAAGAAACACAGAACAGGCCAGCGTGGCGACACGCGGGCAATGGTGACAGGTGAACCTTGGTTCGTTTGCAACATGAGTTCTCCACTGGACTTTTTGTGGGAGCGTACCCGAGGGCATAAAGGCCTTGCCCGCGATGACTGGAGCGATCATTGACGCGAAAGTCATCGCGTGCAGGCACGCTCCCACAGGTCTGTCTCTCTTCAACTGCTTCTCTTTAACTATCTCTCTTGGTGCTCGCCAGGAGCTCACTGCTCATCAGCAACACCGCGACCTTCAAATATTCAACCAGCTCCGCGTACGCGCTCTCGTTGCTCTCGTCGTCCTCGGTCCCGAAGTCATCGGCAAGGTTGGCAATGTTGACGATGTCCTTCAGCGCTTCCTCGGTCTCGGGGCTGAAATTGGCGATAGCACGCTGCCCGCTCGCCGTGCCGAAGCCCACCAGAAATCCCTGGCACCAGGCGGCCAGACAACGCACGCGCTGCGACAAATCCAGCTCGTCATCGGGCAGGAACAAGGTGTAACACGAATCGC